>DRMS01000356.1 GCA_011322515.1 Leucothrix mucor | reverse complement strand
GCATCAAAATCATTCAGTGTTTCTACAAAACGTGGATCACGGTAGGAGTAGAAGCGAAAAGATGCCGTGTCTGGATCATAGTTTGCACCCCCACCATAAGCACCGCCTTGTTCACGAATAGCGCGGTGTAGATAGCCATTACGCAGGAAGGAGCCAAGTACGCTAAGTGCGGCGGAGTCTTTATGTCCTGATGGTGCGACGGGGTATGCTTTGCCGCAGAAGTTGACTTGAGTACTAATAGCCCAGCCTTGCATAGTCCTACTGGGAGTCCAAATAAGTTCAGAGCTTGCTTGTGGCTCATTATTATCCGCATCTCGCCATTGCTTATCCAATGTTTGCTCAAGTTCTGGCAGACTCTTCTCATCCGCAATCAATACAAATTGACGTGGTGCGGTGATTAATTTCTGATGTAACTGTTGTAGTTTTTCACTAAAGTCACGTAGCGCACTGTCATCGTTAAAACTAGCATCCAATATTTTTAAATTTTGAATGCTTAGCAGTCCATTATCGCGGTTTGCAATATTGGCGCGTGCTGAAATACCTGTACTAGCAGCTAAGCTGGCAAGAAGATGACCGCGATTGGTAATTCCCGCTTCTTGAGATGCCCGCATTTGTGCAATCAGTTCTTTTAGTCGATTTAGCTCATCAAAACGTGCATCATAAAAAGTACTGTGTAGTAGTTCACTGAGTGCCTTTTGGTTGCGTTCTAGCGCCTTTCCATAGAGTGTAAAATAGCCCTTAACACGATTGCTATTGCCTATTTCACTGCGTTTTGAGGTTCCTGCACTAATACCGCCTGTGACGGATGCTTGCCATGCTTGTACTTGTAAATAATCTTTATCGCCAATACCAAGCTCGGTAATTAGGGAGTTATACAGCGGTAATATATCGACTAATTCTTGTTCCATTTCTGGAATTTCAACAACGATACGCTGATAGATAATGCCATTAGTTCCCGCATTATATTGCGTCAGTAATTGTTGATTAGCTAGGGTTGATTGCTTACCTTTGATGTTTTTAATCTCTGCTTTAACATCTTCCAAGCCAACTTTGGGTAAAATTTCGGGATCATCTTCTTGTTCTTGACGTGCCTTTAAATCAGCCGCTAATTTAATGACATCCTGTTTTTCAGTATCACTCATAGCTGCTTTAATTACCGCTAATCGCTGTGCTTCATCGGCATCTTCTTGCTGATTTTTTTCAGCATCAGGAGACATAACTAAACGTACACGATGTGGATTATCTAATAATAATTGTCGTGTAATATTTTTAATATAATCAGGATCTTCAATATTTTTATACAGTTGCTTAATTGCTAAATCAAGATCTAACACTGCAACAGGGTCTGCATTATAAAGAGCAGGAGAAATGGCTTTCATAATTAACTGCAAGCCGTAAGGGTAGTGACTGCCGCCTACTTCCCGTTGTGATAATTCAATTTGGTGCAAAATAGATTCTAATTGCTCTTTAGGAATGCCATTGTCAACAATATCTTCTAGCACACCCATAATCAGTGCTTCAACAGCATCTGCATTGTCCGCCTCTGATCCTTCCAGACCACAAGCAAAACAGCCTTCTTTCATATCACTATCATAACCACAAAGCGGCGAAGGTGAGGTACCAAGATCACTGGTTTCTAGCGCCTTTAGCATCGGGGATGCGCTATTGTTTAAGAGCACCGCAGAAAGCAAGCCCGCCTCAAGGTTATCTTTAAGGTTAGCACTTTCGCCTAACACCCAGCCTAGTACAATATGCGTTTTCTTGCTTAGATCTTCTTCGCCATCAAGTGCATAAGTGGCTTCAATTTGTTGTGGTTTTGTATAGCGGATTACATTCGCAATGCTAAGATCAATCTCTTCTTTTTCAAACTTAGACAAGGCTAATTCATCAATACGTACTTGATGCTCACTAGCAGGAATATCACCCGCGGTCATAATAATGGCATTGGAAGGATGGTAGTGGCGCTTATGGAAGGCAACTAAATCATCATGGGTAAGATTTGGAATATCTCTTGGTTCACCCCCACTATTAAAATGATAGGTATTATTAGGATAAAGTGCGGTTTGCAAGGTCTGCCATACGCGACTCACAGGTGAACTCATCGCTCCTTTCATTTCATTAAAAACAACACCTTTATAGACAAGATCACTGTCTGGATTATCTGCCTCATCAAACTCTACACGCCAGCCTTCCTGACGAAAATCGAGATAATCAAGATTTGGAAAAAAGGTAGCATCAAGATAAATTTGCAGTAAATTATCAAAGTCTTTGCGATTTTGAGTCGCAAAAGGATAGGCAGTCCAATCGGTTGAGGTAAACGCATTCATAAAGGTATTTAAAGAACGGCGCAACATCATAAAGAAAGGGTCACGTACAGGAAAGCGGTCACTACCACACAGGGAGGTATGTTCTAAAATATGCGCTACCCCTGATGAATCCTGTGGTACGGTTAAAAAGGCGACGAAAAAGACATTATTATCATCTTCAGAGTTCAGATGGATATGGGTTGTGCCTGTGATTTTGTGTTTGTATTCCTCAAAAGTGAGGTTGAGGGTGTCAATTTTATGCTCGCGGATTAGCTCAAAAGAAGGAGCTACTTTTATTGTCGATTGTGACATGAAATTATTATTATCCTTTTTGGGGTGATTGTGGCGAGTCATATTACAAAAAAATAGTTAATAGCTCTAGTTGTTTCGGGGATTATCAAGTGAATATTATTTGTGTGTTTATTTCCTTAAAGTAACCTTAAGGAAGTTCCAAGCAATGAATTTACCCATCTTACTTGCCCTTTTATCCCAGATTAGATTTTATCTTGATGACTAAAAAGCTAAAGCTTTCACCCCTTCTATCAGAAAATTATTCAGAACACTGCCTGTAGATTGATAGAAATTACCAATAACTCTATTAATATTATCAAATGGTACACATGCCCTATAAGGATATGGCAATAGTCCTAAATGCTTAATTTTTAAGACATGCAGCCACTATATTTATTCTTTCCTTAAATCTATACTCCCGCACCGTAACATTTACAGCAACACAACTAAATACCCCCCCCTAAGAGGAAACCCTGCTTAAGAAATAGTTCCGCAAGTAGAGAGTGTCCCAACATATACAAAATAAAATACGAGAGAGATTATGATTATAAAACGTCTATCAACATTAATGACAACCCATTTATTTAAAAACAAACAAAACACCTTATCAGCAAAAAAAACAGTGCTGGAAGATGCTATACGCTCAGAAGATGAGCCTATGTTGCCCTTGATTTCAACAGGAATTGCAAAGCTAAAAATAAAAAAAGGTGCGAAAATAATTGATGTACGCAGTGAGGAGGAATATCAAGAAAAGCATCTAGCTGATTCTATTTTAATTCCCCTGCCCGATTTACCGCGACATATCAATTCGCTGGATAAAAAAACAGACTATTTAATTTTATGTGCCATCGGTGTACGTGCTGCAACAGCAACCACAATGCTTCGTAAAGCAGGAATTAATGCCAGTTGTATCAAGGATGGTCTTAATAAATGGCCGTTTGAAATAATTGAAAAACAACAATTAGAATTAATTCTTTTCGATTTTTGCCCCTTTGCACAGCGAGCAGTCATTACTCTGAAAGAAGCAGGTGTTCATCACAAATTAACCTATCTTGACCCTGATAACTTACCTGATTGGTTTGCCAGTGTTTCACCGTTTGGAAAAGTACCTATTTTACGTGTTAATGACAAAACAACCATTTTTGAGTCATCGGTTATTAATGAACTTGTTGATAATCTTTCCTCAAAACAGATGTTGCCTTCTGATCCTATTGAATTAGGTTTATGTCGCAGTTGGATAGAGTTTAGTTCGACTTTATTAAGCCAGCTAACAGGCATGATTTGCGCGAAAAATGCAGTTGATTTTATGGTTATTCATACGGATTTTCTGGAAAATTTGCAGCGTTTAGAAGAACAATTAATATCACAAGGAAGATTCTTTACGGGAAAAAATATCTTATCTTTAGTGGATTCAAGTTATGCCCCCTTGTTTATGCGCATGGAATATTTGAATCAATATTTTGATTTATATACAAAAAATGATATTCCCATGATTCAACGCTGGGCAACAGACTTGCTTTCCTCAGACTCTGTTGTTCACTCTGTCCCTAGTGATTTTTCGTCTATTTATTATGCTTTCATCCAAAGACGAGGAGGAGATGGTTATTTATTAAATACAGTACTACTACCGAAACTAAAAAAAGCCGCTTAAGAATGAGAATTTAATAATTTCCCAAACTATAACGCAAAATTTTTATTTCAAGTTGAATACCCCAGACCGTGCATAGTTACTCTACGCATCGATCTGAGGATATTTAATCGGGGATAAAAAAATAGTAATCCCTTCTTTTTGGGTACAAGTTAGAGTTGAGAAATTATTGTATTTTCATTCCTTTAAGGCTAAATAATATAAAATAGAGGGAAATAAAAATGAGTTGTTTAATGCCTCCTGCTTGTTCATTTTGCAAACATTATCTAGGTGATCAACAGACAGAAGAGAGAGAATGTTTAGCATTTAAAGAAATACCTGATGAAATTATCACAGGTATTTCTGATCATACCACCCCCTTTCCTGGGGATAATAATATCCTGTTTGCACTCAACAAAGAATTACAGTCTGATTTTGAAGAGGTTCAGCAAATAAAAAAGGAATTATTCTTATTTGAACGCTAAGTAAATGGACACCGTAAATCTAACATTTTGCTCGTTTATTTTCCGACCTTCTCTTCTCCATTATTGTTATCGATATGTAGTTTACTATACGTCTCAATAACCCCTTGAGTTTGAAAAATAAACGTTGAAAATTTTGGCATCGTTCACTGCCTAATTGACATTTTTTTACTATAACTGAAGTGTAAGATTTATTTTATCATTTCGCTAATACTGTTAGTCAAGGCAGGTAAAATCACACTACAAACGCCTCGTCTAACGGCATCAATACGAAGAAAAGATAAATTTTTCACTCCCTTTGTCTAGTTTTCTTGCAAGGATGAAGGAAAAAAAGTGTAAAGTACTTTTCCTTTAGGTGAAGGATGCCAAAATTTTTTTATGACCTCCTACTTAAATCTACAAGGCTACTCAATATTATTTTTCATATTGAACCGCCTTGTTCGTTAGAAATCTGTACTCCATATTTTAGTCTAAAAAAACCAACCTTCTATCTCCCCCCCGATAGAACGGAACATATAAACAGAAGTATAAAGTAAGCAAACGACATACTACTTTATAAAACTCTGATGAAGTTTTATTAGTTTTAGCTTATTTTTGGACTATTCATTAAGACTTTCACTACTCAGAGTTTTCTCAAAATAGACAATAAAAATGAACTTATCCCCACTACAAATCCAACCCCCTTATAACCCTGTTATTAACCAGCATGCTAATCATAAAATTGACGTTTTGCATAATCTCATTAATGATAAATATGAACGTATCCTTTGTGAAAAATGTATGAGTACTTTTTTTACCAACGTTTACCAGTATAACGATGGTATTGTACTTCTTGAAAAACGCGCATTAGGTCTCGAATACTTTTGTGATGCGATTGATAAACTTTCACTTTATCTCATTCCTGATCATACCCGCATCGGTGTTCTTGATGAAAATGATAAAATCATTAACCTTCCAATGGGGAAAGAGCTGTTTTCTAAAACAGAAACAGAATACCGCTATATTTATCTTATGGAAAAACTAGAACATCTCGATAAAAAAGAAGCAGAGATTTTTAATGAGGATATTATTAATCTGGATTCACTGAATGAATTTGAATGCCAAAAAGCACTCAAAGAAGTAGCTAATCAATTTAGTCTGACACTACAAAAGGAAATTAAGCAGTTATTTCATTATTACAAGCAACATCAAGATTATATTCTCTGGGATTTACACGGCGATAATTTAATGAAGCGCAGTGACACAGGCGAAGTGCTTGTTCTTGATCCTTTTGCTATTAGAGTATAAGACACCTAAAGAAAACAACTCAAATTGACGGGGTTTGAATGGTTTGAATCCCCGTTACACCGCTTTCGTTTAGTATCCACCTTAAAATCGTACCATTAGAAATGCATGCGCTAAAGTACTTGGATAAAATATCCAAATCATCTGTAATCTAAACGCTGAAATTTATACTTATAGACATTCATTTATTAAATTTCCGCACCCTTCGACTCCGCTCAGGGAGCTGTACCCTGAGCGGAGTCGAAGGGTGCGATTATTTATGTGAAAAACTATAAATATGAATTCCACACTGGAGCGATGGGAACGAGGATGCATAAATAGCTTTTAATTGCGTAACATCAATCATCAAAATGAAATTTAATAAGTGAACGTCTCTATAGACGAACTATCGGTAATTACTTCACAGATATTTTAAAAAATATATACAAACATACATTAGCTTTTTTTTCCTGAAAATACGCTATCCTTTAGGAACGAGCACGGAATAACTTCCCGAAGTTCTAACGCAGAATTTTTATTTCAGATTGGATGAGCTCATCTAAGCTGGGATAAAAAGGCAAGTTAGAGATCAGGAAGTTGTTTCGTACACGTTCCTTAAGTAATCTCTCCGTTTTTCACTCCCTCTTTTCGACTTTGATAGGAAAAACAAAATGTTATCTGAAATACCTTTATTTTCCAGTTTAGAGACAGAAACCTTAGAAGCGCTATCCTCTCTACTCATTAAAAAAGAGTTTAAGCGTAATCAGGCTTTGATTACTCAAGGTGATCATTCTCGTAGCTTATTTTTAATCCAAAGTGGTCGTGCTAAGGTGTTTAGTAATGACGATGAAGGTAAGCAAACCATCTTTGCCTTTTTAGGTGCTGATGATTATTGTGGAGAGCTTAGTCTGCTGGATGCCGAGCCACGTTCAGCTTCTGTTATTGCGTTAGAAAAGACAGTTGCATTGCAGTTAAGCTATCCGCAGTTTGATACTTTTTTAAAAACACACCCTGAAATCAGCTACTCTATTTTTAGAGCGTTGACCGCACGGATTCGTGATATTGATAAAACTATTTGTAGCCTAACATCTTTGGATATTTATGGACGGGTGATTCAACTACTTTATAAAGAAGTGCAGGAGGTGGATGGCAAAATGGTAACGCAACGGTTGACCCAACAAGATATTGCGGAGATGGTAGGTTCATCCCGAGAAATGGTGTCGCGCATTTTAACGGAGTTACGCAAGGGCGGGTATATTGATATTGATAGAAAGCGGATTAGTATTGAGAAAAAATTGCCGCGTCATTGGTGAGGTTCAGCAAGGTTAGCCTGTGTTGAAGTACGAAACACAGGAATATTCTAATACCAATGATCCAACCATCAAAACCTACGTTTTGTACCCTAGTGCAGGCTACCTTGCTAAACTAATTAAATCAATAATACAAACTGCTTTTATTGGCTCTTCATTAGTCTATTGGGCAATTATCATCACTAAAAAGCTAAAGATACTTCAATAACTCCCTTAAAAAGAGAAACTATTTTAATAGAAGTAATGGTATGAAACGCATCAAATAAAGGTTTGTGAGGATTACTATAGACTTTAAAAAAGTGTACGGTATAAGGTTAAAGATAGAAATTCCTACCAACCAATATAAGAATAAAGATAAAAAAGATGAATAACTCAATCACCCCTCCACCTGTTTTATTTGTATTATTTACAATAATTTCACCTTTATCATTAGGCTTTTCAGGCTTAGAGGCAGGATAACTCCCTGCTAAGTTAACCGCTGTCTCCGCATTTATTAACCCAAAGCCACTATCTCGATCATAGCCTTCCCCCGTGATGGTTTTGTTTTCATTATTACGCTGTAAAATATCAGTCGCTGTTTGCTGGAGTATTTTTTTAATATCAATGGGTTGTAACTTAGGGTTCGTTTCTAATAACAAAGCGGCAACTCCTGCCCCATGAGGTGCAGCAGCGGAGCTTCCTGAAATATTAGGTTTGCCATCTTTATCTGTATCGACATTACCAAAGAAAGTGGTATTCACATTATCGGGGGCAACTACATCAGGTTTTTGTGGAATAAGTGGCGGATTAATCGCGTTTCCTTTTATATCAAACTTAATGGCTTGCCCACCTGCGGAAGAATAATATTGCAATAGCGGTGGTGTCACACCAAAGGCTGGCGTTTGCTGATAATTACTTGCGCCGATACTAATTGCCGCTTCTGTATTGGCGTGTCCAAATAGACCTCCGCTATTTGTTTGGTACTCCTGAATAATACCATCAAAGCTATTGAGAATAATATACTTCATTGATTGCGGTGATTTGCCTGTGGCTTTGGTAATCATTAAATCAAATTTTGTTTGTCCTGAATTTTGGGGATTATAAAAAGAGATGACTTCAACAGGGTCTCTCCCCATATTGCCAAAGGTGGAAGAGGCTAATACCTTGCTATGATCTTCATTAAAGATAAAAATATCCAGATCGGTTTGTGCGCCTTCTCCACCGCTAATGGAGTAAGCGGGTGAATCCCATTGTAAAACCATACGAAAACCTGCACCTTCAGGAACATGCAAACGCTGATAAATATCCACCTTTGAAGTGGGGTCAAAGTCATGTGCATTAAGTTCAAAGGCAGTATTAATGTAGTCGTTATAGCTACTTTGATAAGCATTACGTCCGCTATTGCCTGCAGCGGTGACATAAACCACGCCTGCTTTGGTGACTTTTTTGATCGCCTGAGAAATAGCATCTTCTTGATAAAAATTAGCCGATAAGGATTTCATATCATCAATAATCACATTAACCTTATGTTTAAAGGCTAAATCAAGAATTGCATTGGCAGTTTTTGCCAAGCCATTAGAGCTACTTTGAAAAATGAGTTTCGCATCGGGAGCAATATCATGCACGATTTGCATTAAGGCACGTCCTTCATCGGTTGTGCCTTCACATTCAAGTGCTTCCTCTAGCAGTAATACATTTTGTGGAAGATCGCCTGTTTGTTTATCTTTATCCGCCCCACCTAAACAGTTAAAGCTATCAGACAGTACCGCAACCGTGACGCCTTTGCCTGTTACTGAAAAATTATCCCGCGCTTTATCCGAATGCTGTGCCTTATCGCCTTGGGTCATCGCTGAACCTTGAGAATAAACCATACGACTTCGCTTGATTTCATGCAGAGAATCTAATGTTTCTAGTTTATTTAAAGCACTTTTAGGAAGCTGACCTGAAACAATGCGACCAAATACCGATGCGGATGTTAAACCTAATTGTTTTAAATCTTGAAACAACACATCAGGATTACCGTTAGCAATAGCATCAATAATAATCCATTGATTTTTTTGTGCTTCATTAATATCAGTAGTATTCAATGCACGTAATTGGCGTTTAAGATTGTATTGTTTTAGTTGTAAATCAGAATGTAGTTTACTGTTGTTTTTCTCTATTTGCTCATAAGGAGAGCCAGTAAGCGTTTTTGCCTTTAAAGGGGGAAATAAAAGGACACAGACGATGAGTAAATAGAAGCATCCCATCTTCAATGCTTTAGTATCAAAAGTATTGATCATTAAAATATTCATTCCAATCTCGCTTTATCGGTTTGTGGACGATCTAAAAGCACAGGACGCAAAACATCCAGCTCATTTCTAAACCCTGCTTGATGTAAAATGGCTAAATTATGCTGAAAAGGTGTTCCAAAACCTGCTTTACCTAAGACAAAGGTTTCTCCTTTCCACTCTTTCGTAAACTCTTTAACAGATAAACGAATATTGCCACGGCTAGGGTCAGCGAGAAAAACACGGTCTTCACGTACCCCTCGCAATACCGCAAAATGACGGTAATCTTTGGTTTTTAAAAATACAATCACAGGGCCTGAAAGCTGTTTTAAGGCAGGTAATTTAAGGCGCACATTGGCGGATTGGTAGCCTCTAGAACGGCTGATTTTTTCCAGTTCTAGAAAGGATAAACCATCTTTTTCAATGCGCTTATATTCCTGTTTATTGAATACCGTTTTAATATAATCCAGTAGTGTTTGCTCGCTTATATCCTCATTAAAGTAATATTTCATTAAGGTGGCTAACGAAGCTGCGCCACAGGAGTAATCATATTTTTGCATAATAATATGTTGCTCATTGAGACTCTTCCAGCTTGTTACCTGAGCATTTTTGGTATTCATGCGGTATCCCGCATTGCTTAATAAAGGGGAATGAGTGGAGCAAGCCGATAAAAATAGGCTCAAGCTTATGAGCGCTAATAAAGAAGGGAATTTCATTATAAATTCCAAATATAGGAGATGCCAATGCCGACATCGCCCGCATCTTCTGAAAGTCCTAAATTTAGATTTGTTTCTAAACGTGTTTTTCGATTAAGACGGTAGGACATACCTGCAATAAAGGAAATAGGTTCTGCACTCGACCCTATGATTTTATTGCCATTGCGTTTGGTTTCAAGCTGATAACTGCCTGATACTCGACCCGAAAAAGACACGGAGCTATTAATGGATAAACCTGCACCAAAGCCATAAGAAAAAACATCACCCGACTGAATCGTTAAACCCTTCTGTTTATCTTTAAACGTATGCTGATAACCCACATTGGCAAACACCACCGCAGGATCAATGGATTTAGACAGGTGCAAACCCGTTGAAACACCCCAAACATTACTACCCATCTCCTTTTTAGCCGTGGGTGCAGTTACCCCAAAAGAGGTGGTAATAGAAGGCGAACTTTCTGTTTCAGGCTTTACTTTATACGATAATCCCAACGAAAGATCACCGATACCCGATTGAGCTTGTTTACTGACATTCGTTGGCGCGATGACCTCATTGCGTTGATAGCGTAAAGAAAGTGAAGCATTCAGCTCTAAATTATCCGTTACACCATAACTAATCCCGAAAGGAAGGGATAAAGTGCGATTACGGTTTTTTCTAAAACTACGTTGGTTTTCATCGCTATTATAATTAAAACCGATGGATAATTGTAATTGGCGAGGCTTTAGTAATACCTCTGAATCACGCAAGAATAAATGGCTTACATCCTCTTCAGGTGCTTGACCTATTGCTTGGTTTTCTTCAGCTTGCAATAGAGTAGAAAAAGAAAGTAGAGGGATAAGAAATAAAGATAGATTAAATAGATACACTTTATTTCTTTGGGTGTTTTTATGGGGAATCATATCGGTTATTTCTTAGAGGATTATGGGAGGTAGCCCGTATGGAGTTTACGGAATACGGGAAGGCTTAGCATTTGCATAATACTTCTATAAGAGCCATCAAATAATTATGGTGGCATTACAAAATATATTGTGCTAGAGCAGAGTCTCCCCGTATTCCGCAGAGCTACATACGGGCTACCTTGCTTAATCAAGGTTTTTTATTTGGGCAATGAGTTTTCTTTACGATAAATTATATAGGCGGTAAAAAAACATAATGTAGAAAAAATAATTATATTGGTGAGCATTACATTATTATTTACATCTAAATCACGATAAATAAATATATATATAATAACTCTTAATAAAGGCTCAATAATCAATATTAGAATTGATAGCTTTTTAAATAAGTTCTCATTGGAAAAATAAAAGTATAAACTTAATAACGAAGTGATTGATATAATTATTTTTAATATTAACATTTGTGAAAAACCACCAAGTATCTGCATACTGGTTATTATTTCATATGAATTTCGAAACAGTGTGTATGCTATTAAAATAAATGCTATTGTATATATAATATTCTTCATTTAGATCACCTATTAATTATTTATAGAGAGTTGATCAGCTATAGACTTATTTATTCATACTAGGTTCAATAATTTTCTAAATTAATAGTTCCGTATATTTTTACTTTTGAGGAGAAAGTTGTAGCCCGTATAGAGTTTACGGAATACGGGAAAGCACTGCTCTATTTCGATATAAGGGCACTTCTATTAATCGAGTATTTTTATATCAATTCACATGCAAAGTGGTGATTTTGAAAG
>DRMS01000355.1 GCA_011322515.1 Leucothrix mucor | reverse complement strand
TGAATTTTCATCCACGTTAGCACCAATAATGACTAGCCCTTTGGCTTCATATTTTTGTTGCATTTTATTCAACCACGGAAAGGATTGACGACAAGGTGAACACCATGATGCCCAAAAATCAACAAGCACCACTTTACCCTTATACGCTGTCAAATCGATGGGTTTACCCTTATCAGTCGCCCAAGAAAGAGAACTTAAACCGATGAGAAGACAGATTCCAAAAACCAGTTGTTTTAATTTGGTAAGCATTACATATTCCTTTGTTATCGTTATTTATTCGCTAAAAGTGAAAGGGTAAAAACAAACCTAAAACTGATAACGTACTTTAGTTTTACAGATATGATAAAAAAATCTATCCATCACTTGTCTTACAAATTGTTTTTTATTCTTATTTGTTTGTTTATGGGACATCTGCCCTAGGAGGTTTCAAGTAATGAATTTTATCTATAGGTGTTCGTTTAGGAACGAGCACGAAACAACGTCCCGATCTCTAACTTGCTTTTTTATCCCAGCTTGGATGATCTCATTCGTTGCGTAGAGCAACTATGCGCCTCTTGAGATGCTCTAATCAGGAATAAAAAATCAGCGTAATATAGGTAAACTCATTACTTGGAACTTCCTTATTAAATTTCATCTTGATGATTGATGTTACGCTATTGAAAACTATTAAAGTATTTTTATGCGCCTTCTTTCCCATCGCTCCAGCGTGGGAATGCATATCGAGCATTCTACGAAGTGCAAATTTCAAAGCTTAATATTACAGGTGATTTTTTTGGATATTTTATTCAAGTACTTTGGCGGCTGAAATAGTATGAGCAATAGAATAGCAACAATTCGTATGCGTTCCTAGGCAGGAGAGATTGTGCAAGTATGCTGGGATAAAAGAAAAATGGAGATAATAGCTGGCTACTAGGGAATCCTTCATTTCCTATAGTTTTTCACATAAATAATTGCACCCTTCGACTCCGCTCAGGGTACAGCTCCCTGAGCGGAGTCGAAGGGTGCGGAAATTTAATAAATGAATGTCTATAGTTGATACTTTGAAGAGCGGATAATTTTTCAATTGAATTTTAAATCGATAAAAATCGGCAAAAAGGGAAGATAATAGACATTATACCGATTTACCCTATTGATATTTTTTGAAGATTTTTCTGGCAAGGTTTATATATTTCATGAGGCATGTAAGCCATTGTAAATAAAATTGGTATAATGTCTAATCACTAAATGTCAACAGAGCCTAGACCTATAGCCTAAGGCTACTTCAAGGAAATAAACACGCAAATGGCTTCAATAAAGCCGTGGCGCGCCCAGCTTATCGTGAATTTGATTACTAATCTCATTTGAGAGTTTTAACCCTTGAGCTAACTTATCCAGATAAGCGGCTTCTGCTGTAGAATCAAGATTAATCGCTAATAGAGAGATAAGATAAACTTGCTGTTCCATGCCACTAGGAACACTATCAATCAATCCTTGTAAATCCAAAGGAGCTTGCACTGCTTTACGCACTAAGTCGGCTTCTTCTTCCGAAACATCGTTAAGTTGCTCTAATATTTTTTTCTGTTCGCCAGCATCAATACTGCCATCAGCTTTTGCAGCACTTACCATTGCATTTAATAAAATTTCTGCTTGTTCATTATGCTCTGCTGTTGGTTCAGGATCTTTGCCTTGTATAGCATCATTAAACATGCTGGCAAAGTCTTTACTTTCATCTTTATATTGTGCAGTTTGCTGTGAACCTGCAAGTGAGCCTAGCAGACCTCCAAGCCCTCCATTTACACCTGAGTCACTTGCACCACCACCAAGCAAACCACCAAGCCCATCAAGCAAACCACCACTCCTTGATGTGTTTCCCCCCATGATTTTACCAACACCTTTAGCTACTAAAATACCCATAGCAACTTTGCCTAGCATTCCCATCATACTCATTTTAATTTTGTCCTTTAAAATAATTAAATATGTTACCTAAATTCTATTAAGCAGTTGTTCATTAAAGCGTGTATTGATTTGTAGAGTAAATCTAACTTGGGCGGAATACTTAAGTGTATATTCCAAAAAAATATCAATTTACAGATCAATACCTTGCACAACATATAAGCACAAACACTTGCAGGATTTCGATATTACTAATCATAGTAGTGATTTTAAAAACATTCAGTGTTTTCATGCTATTGTTGTGACCAAATTTTACCTACATTTATGTGCTATAAAATGAAATTCAATAATAAAGAGAATGAAAGAATCATCTTGCCAGACGGACGTATTATCTGGTTATCAAGAGCCTGTGCAGTGGTTATTACCGTTTGGTGTATTGTTGAAAATACACCTTATTTACTGTTAGGAAAACGTGGCTGTGGTTGCCCTGATGAGGTTGGAAAGTGGAATCTCCCCTGTGGATATTTAGACTGGGATGAGACATTAAGTGAAGCTGCTGAGCGGGAGGTGTTCGAAGAAACAGGGGTTGATATTAGATCAGTGCAACAGGGGAGGGGGGATACAATTATTAATAATCATATGAATTATCCTTGGAAAATTTCATCCTCTATTAATGGTAGAAAAAATACTAAGCAGAATATTTCGCATCACTTTGCTTTAGTTTATAAGGCAGATGAGTTGGCTGAGTTATCAACAGCACATTGTGAACCTGATGAAGTATCTGATTTAAAGTGGATTACACAGGATGAGATTAATGATTTTGATTATGCATTTAATCATTTAGAGGTTATTTGGGAGTTTTTGGATAAGGGAAAAGTGCTACTCTAATACGACAAGACTATTGATACTGAGAGATTTTGTATCCCATACAAAGCAGTGGATTTGCTGAAGGTCTCAACAACAAAACCAAAGTGATCAAACAACGCTGTTACGAAATTTTTAGGCTGAATTCTCTATTTTAGCGTATATACCCTTAATATAACAAGGATATATACTATCTGAATAATATGGTTCTCACGAAAATTCTAGGAAAGCTTGAATTTTATTGGGCTACCAATTTAAGGCGGGACAGTTCATGTTTCTGCTATTCACCCGCACCCTTCGACAAGCTCAGGAAGCTAGTTCCCTGAGCTTGTCGAAGGGTGCGGGTTATTTGCCATGACGTTACTTGTCCCGCCTTATAGTTGGTAGCCTTTTATTGTTGCTCCACCTTTTATTTAGATGACTTGCCCAAGAGCGCCTGTTGCGACTTGTCCTGTGGCATTACCAATGGCTTGTCCAGCAACACCACCAATCACTGATCCTACCAACGCATTTTCTCCTGCTTTTGTCGCGATGGCGGCTCCTGCTAGAGAACCTATGGTTGAGCAACCTGATAAGAAGATTAGAGAGCTTACACACAAGCTATTTAAATTCTTTTTTAACATTTAATTTCCCCTTAAGTATTATTATAAATAGGCGTGTTATTATGCTTTTTTTGTATGAAAAAGATACTAGTAAATTTTTAATGCTTAACACGGAAAAGCTAAAAAAACGGCTACTAACTTTAAGGCGGGACAAGCAACGTGATAGCAAACAACCCGCACCCTTGGATAAGCTCAGGGTGCGAGTGAATAGCAGAAACATTAACTGCCCCGTTCTTAAACTGGTAGTCCAAAGTTAATCCTGTTGAGGCTGATACAAAGCCTTTCGAATTTGGAAAAATGGAAGTTTAATATCTGAATGTCTATAGCTATTATTTATAAACGAAACCCTATAGCATAAACCACTATAAGATTGCTAC
>DRMS01000354.1 GCA_011322515.1 Leucothrix mucor | reverse complement strand
TGGGTAACAAGATGAGTTTAAAGAAGAAACAGGAAGCTTTACTATTAGGTAATGACAACACAATTATTCAAGCTTAATGATATTAAAAAAATGAGCAAAGGTGTTGTCTTACTAGAGCTGTAATAAAGCTTCTCGTGGATAATGAGCTATTATTTACAAGCTGTTTTAGTTGCAGTGACTTTACCTGTCAATTTTAAAAAACTAGCGAAGGGATCCATGACTTTCATAGCTTCCAATTTAGGTCCTGAAAACTTTAATTTACCTCTCATCATAGACCCCATAACACCGCAGCCCCCCGACCCCATACAGGTCCAGTCTTCATCAGTAGCGTGCATATAATAATCTACAGCCATATTCAGCTTTTTGCCATCTAGCTTGCCACCATAAGTACACATGGCTTTACCATCTTTTTCAGAAATTGTTAACTGTACCTTTGGGGCTTTACAGCCATCACGAGACATAGTTATTATTTTGTAGCCTCTGCCTGCATCATTCTTAATCCAGTTATAGCCCTCACTATCAAACATATTTTCTGGCATTTGTGCTAGTTTTACTGTCAAAATAGCATCTTTATTCCATGCGTCACAAGCTTGCTTAGCCCAAGCTGCATCCATAAATTCAACGGCCATGGTCGTTGTGGATAATAATCCAAATACTACCCCCCCTAAAACTGCCGAACTCACTTTTTTAAACATTTTTAAACTCCTCTAAATCTAAAACAAAAAAAAGCGGGGCAAGCCCCGCTTTCATTCAAACATTAAAACTTAACACTATAGCCTATACCTATTGCATCCTGATCCATTTCTAAATCAAACGGGGTTCTTTTTGCTAAATCACCTTTCACTTTATTACTGAAAGTATGGGTATAACTTCCTAGAACACTTGCTTTTTTATTGAGCTTATATTCAAAACCTAATGACAAATGATCTTCTACTACGGCAGGAGTTAAAGCACCAAAGAAAGTATCTTCTGCCTTAACGGGTGAATCACCATGATTATAACCGCCCATTAGCGCTAGTTTAGGGTTTAACTGATGTTTAATACCTAATTTAATGATAGTCTGATCGTCCCAACCAAACCCAGGGCCATTAGTTTCGCCAAATTTTTTACCATTAGTAGAACTATTTCCAATAGAATCGAGTTTTGAATAATAAATTTGCTGTAGATCAATAGCTAGTTTGGTCTTAGGTGTTGCCTGATGAGACAAACCAATAGTAAATGCCGCTGGGACATTCATGCGTCCTTGGTTTGGAAATAAACCTTTGTATTTTTTAAACTTTCCCATCTTGGTTTCAAGACGATAAGATGCGCCCATCGTTGTTGTATCAGATAATTTTCCCATCCAGCCAACGGTTGCACCAACACCAGTTGCCGAATCAGTGCCTTTACCTGTAAAATTACTAGGAGAAGATGAATTTCCAGCTAAGCTACCTAACCCCTGTGCTTTAAACTGTTGATAAACTAGGTTTAGCGAAACTCCAACACCATGATTTTCATTTAACTTAATGCCCAGAGTGGGAGACACAAAGAGTTGCTCAAGATTTATCCCTGAATGAGCGGTAGAACGAGAAAATGGAATTTCTGTTCCTGCTGGAGGAAAGCCAGCAGCACCTGATGAAATAAAACTTGGACCTGATTTAAACTCAGTATTCATGCCTCCATTTCCATACACTGCAACACCTACAGCATACTTGTTATTTAGTTGTTTTTTATAACCACCACCTGGTATAACAAAAATAGATTTTTCATTTCCTTTAAATGTTTTGCTTGGCAGACCTGCTGTACGTGTGACAGTACGGTTTGGTTTAAACAATTCCAGTTCCACATCCCAGCCATCACCAATAAAGGATGCACTGGCAGGGTTAGTTGCCATACTCATGGTATTAACAGGATTCCCAACAGCAGCTCCCCCCATTGCTTTATGCTCTTGACCTACCCCTGTTGGAGCAAGACCATTCGTTGCGAAAACTGCGGGGGCAGCCAATGAGAGTGATAGCGATACTGCTAACAATGATTTCTTCAGTATTATTTGTTGCATTTTTATTCTTTCCTCAGTGGTTTACATCTGCAAAATACAAGTAAATCCTATTAACCAGATCTATTGCGTTAATAAAATATCTAATTTTGCTAACATAATGGCAGAATCAATTGATTATTACCAACACTAGTTAGAATTTAAGCTTTTGTTTTATATATATTTGTTTATGATAATATTATTACAATCTAATATTAAAACTACTGCCTGCTTTCTGAAACTTTGTATATTCTGCTAGCGCTTCAAGAAAAAATAGAATAGTTTAAGTATCCGCCTAAAATAAATCTAACAATCTAACAATCTAACAATCTAACAATCTAACAATCTAACAATCTAACAATCTAACAATCTAAAACTCCCCATTTTTCGATTTTCTGCGTTGCTAGAAGGGGTTACAATTTGTTAGCAATTTATAATATTCTAATTAGAAACACTCTCGGTCTATCCAATTTTTACTTATAACTCAAGTTTCGGAGTTCGTTATTTTTTATAACCATTTGATATTAAATATATTTAGAATGTTATTTCTCGACCTAAAGTATAAAATTTGATTTGATATACCCATAATCTAAGTTTTTGATTTATAGTACTAAATATGGCTATACACATGGCTAGTAAGCATCTGTATTTTAAATACAATTTAAAAAATCAAATAAGAGACTT
>DRMS01000353.1 GCA_011322515.1 Leucothrix mucor | reverse complement strand
GCCGTAGCTATGATTCAAGGCTGATCGTTCAAGATGCGAAGCCAGATTGATGGAATACATCCTTGTATTCCACCCCTTCGGGGTCGCTGCGCGGTCCAAATTCGCTCCAGGCGAATTTGTGTTCCAAAAACCAAATAGGACAAAGTATAAATTAACCGCCATCACCTTATGAGGCCAAGTACATTGAATTTCATAAATTTCTCAATTAAGCGGGTCCGCCTGGTGAGAAATGCGGGTTAAACAGTGCCTCATTTTCAACTCACCAACGCAGCCAAAAACGACTTGGTAGGTATTGCCAAATTTACGCAACAACACTGGAGTGTCGGGCAGCGCAATAAATACTTGGCCCAACTTGATGATACGTTTCATCAGTTAGCTGACAACCCAGGGCTTGGCAAGACCTGTGATTACATTAAGCATGGCTATAGAAAATTTCCTATCGCTAGCCACGTAATCTATTACCGAACCTACTCCAACCGAATCAAAATTGTTCGTGTGCTCCATAAACGTATGGATGTTTCCGAATCCATTTTTTAGGCATAACAGCAGGCTTAACCAGAGCCGCGTTTTTTGCGGCGTCTGGTTTAAGCCATGGTTATTGCTTGGTTTGACGATTGGCGCCGGGCTTTGATGCCCCACCCGCAAACAGCCTTGACCTGTGCGCCTTGTTTCATTTTGCCATCCTTACCCGATGAGTGCATTCAGCTTTTATCCAATTCCTGAGCCTTGCCCGGCATGTGCCTGCTATCCCGGTACCGGTTTGCCTTTGAGGTTGCACGGCCTTTCAGAATGCACATGCCGGGCAACACCTTTTATGGTTTTGGGCCTCCAAGGAATAACGATAAAGCTGTGCGGCGCAAACGAAGCGCAGCGTAGTTTGCATCCGAACGAGCGCCTTGTTAGGAGCAATCATTTGTAAGGCCATTCATCGTCGCTACTTACAGAGAACCCCCACCCTCTCTCCGTATCAATCTCTACATTTTCTATTTCCAAATAATCCGGATTTTCTTCCACTTCGTGCAAAAGCGCGATAGTAGATGTGAAATCAACTTCCTGCTCAACCGTCTTATCAATTGTGTGCAGGGGGATCAATACTTTATCTTCACTATCATATATTGCAGTGTCGAGATCATCGTAAGTAAGGTCTGCAGAAAAGTTTATTTCCACATCAACTTGCACAACGGCAGAATTTCTATCGATCTCAAGGAGCAGAAACTCACCTAATTCAATCCGGTTTACCCTAACATCATTAACCTCTCCTTCCTGATCATCTATCCAGAAGCCTTGTTGGCAGAAGGACTCAGAAATGGCCTCTTCGATACCTTCTATATTTTTATCAATTAGCTTAATTATAGATGGTGCCAATACCTCATCGTGGAACTCTACAAGGCTGATAAACTCCGACAGCTTATTAATTGCAATCAATTTGTCACTGACTTCACAATGACTTTTTAGATCATTATCTGTTGTTGCAACATAGATCTTCTCACCGTTCTCTTTACACCAGTTTTCTAGTGTCTCTACAGCAAAAGCATCCGGGAACTCTGATTTTTTCTTGCCGCCACCAAACGGCGGTTTCTTTTCAAAGTATTTATCGAAAACGGCACGTATAGAAACCTCGGTCGTCGATAATACAGTTGCGTCTACTCCGTTTAAAAAGTCATCCAATTGTTTATAAAGCTCATCAACTGTTGACTGTTCAGGGATATCTGTAAACAACTCTTTATAGGGAGATAGTTCAATGTTTCTATATATTTTTGCATCCTTTCTGAACTTACCATGTGCTTGTGCTGCCTTCGCAACATCCTCCTTGATATGTGACCGAACTTCTTGGATGGTTATGTCGGTTACAAACACATTGGCTTTACCGGCTTTTACAAGACGCTCAAGATTCTCAAAGACGGCGCTTTTGTAATTGTAGTTTTGACCTATAAAAACAGATGCATCCAAAAATATATTTCGAGTTTCCAAGGCGTTTATCTCTTTATGCTCCTAACATTACAAATCAGCGGCGGCGCTTTTTGCCGTCCGTTGAATTTGCTTTGTTAGGTGCATTTATTATCAAACTATGCACATAATTGCTCAGATAATATTGACTTGGCATTCTCACTTGTAATTTTTACGCCACAACCAGAATAGGTCTTTTGATAAGTTGTCAATACATTTTTATGGACAATTATTGCCTCACACATTTGATCGCCAACGACCAAAGTTATTACTTGATTTGGATTGATGCTGGTTTTTGTTGCTAAATACAAACCACTAAAGTCACTACAGTATTCAGGGATAGTTCCTAAATGTGATGTGCCACTATTTATGAACTTTATTTCTTTTATTAAGGCTGGCTGTTTTCTAATTGAAGATCTTCTTTCTATTTCGAATTGAGGTTCGGCACGTAATTTTTTAATATAATTTTGTATATATTTATTAGTCGAATTATAGCCTTTTAGTTCTATTTTCATTTCGAGCAAAGCCAGTGCCCGATCGTAACCCTCCATTTTAGCATCTATTAATGACGTAGATAGCTTTGCTAAATCAGAGTCTTTTGAGTTGGCTAAATGACTTTCAAAAAAATTGAGAATTATTTCTTTCCCATATTTGTCAAAAGTTAATCTTGCAGCGCCATGTACTAAATGGCTAGACTCACAATAGAAAAATCTATAAATATGTGATAAAAGATATGGAACTAAATAATATATTTTGCGAAGCAAAAATCGTATCGCTTCCTTTTTATTATCCGGCATTTCATAATTTTCAGGTTTGTTTATTTTTTTATTTGATATGGTTGGTGGCAAATCTTTAATTCTTTTCTTTACGATATATTTGGTCTTGCTCACTAAATGCAAATATAAAGCAATATTAAATACAACTATTGTAATTAAACCAGCAGTCCCTACGTTTTCGTTATCATAGCCAATATAATCATATACATACTTGGCAATTTCACTTGAATTCTTTAGAGTAAATGCAACAATAAGTGAAATTGTTACAGAGGCAATTATCCATGCCACTAAATATATTGCCCCACGTTTGATTTCTTTAATACCACCAAAATATATTGGCTTTTTATATACTTCAACCCATGGGATGGTTAGCAAGTCATGCTTTGCAGTAAGTGCTTTTAAAATAGCAAGAGGTGAAATGAATATAATTGTTGCTAGATACTCCATGCCGGCATCCTTATTTAGTTTAAATCATATTTGAAATAATTTATCTTGCTACACGAAATGAACTTGAAGAAAAGCCATTCTTGAAGCATCCTTCTGCATCTCCAAGCTCTATAGATGCAATCTCTTTTTCTTCAATAAGTTTCTTTAGCTCAGAGTTCAATTTATCAATATCCATACCAGTCAGAAGCAATACTTTGTAAAATGGAAGTTCTCCATTAAGCCACAATGTATAAAGAACCATTTCTCTTGGTGTTTGTATTTCATCTGGAAAATACCAACATTTTGAAATATGCGGTACAATTTTCATTTTTCTTTCAATCGTCATTGAAATCTCCTATTACAATGATTAGCACTAATGATAGTAACTGTACAATATGCTATGTGTTTTCTGCACCTAACGGCAGGCTTAACCAGAGCCGCGTTTTTTGCGGCGTCTGGTTTAAACCGTGGTTATTGCTTGGCTTGGCGATTGGTGCCAAGCCTGGATACCCCACCCGCAAACAGCCTTGACCTGTGTGCTTTGTTTCATTTTGCCATCCTTACCCGATAGGTGCCTTCAGCTTTTATCCAATTCTTGAGCCTTGACCGGCATGCGCCTGGTATCCCGGTACCGGTTTGCCTTTGAGGTTGCACGGCCTTTCAGAATGCGCATGCTGGGCAACACCTTTTATGGTTTTGGCCCCCCAAGGAATAACGGCTGGCTTAACCAGAGCCGCGTTTTTTGCGGCGTCTGGTTTAAGCCATGGTTATTGCTTGGTTTGGTGATTGGCGCCGGGCTTTGCTCCCCACCCGAAAACAGCCTTGACTTGTGCGCCTTGTTTCATTTTGCCATCCTTACCCGATGAGTGCCTTCAGCTTTTATCCAATTCCTAAGCCTTGCCCGGCATGTGCCTGGTATTCCGGTACCGGTTTGCCTTTGAGGTTGCACGGCCTCTCAGAATGCACATGCCGGGCAACACTTTTTATGGTTTTGGGCCTCCCAAGAAATAACGTTACAAATAACCTGACTATTTTTTGTGAGCATCGCGAACGAAAAATTGGTCAGGTTGATTTGTTTTGTTATGCCTTTGGAGCTTATTATTTTCCACCTTTATCTTTAGTTGCCGCTTGGATTCCTGCTTTCATTAACTCTGGAGCAACGTAAGCGATCATTAAACCGCACATTGCAGCAAAGCTAAGCCGCTTTCAGGCTATCAGCATTCAAGTTCCATGGAAGCAGCGCCTCGATTTCCGCCAGGGTCTGCGCAGTGGGGAGTTCTTTAAAAACCTGGCGTAGATAAACGT
>DRMS01000352.1 GCA_011322515.1 Leucothrix mucor | reverse complement strand
TATGTGAGCGTAGTTGCTTTATTTCATCCTCATATTCATTAATAGGATGCCCTGTTAAATAGAGCCCTAATGCATTTTTTTCTAGGCGTAGACGCTCTCGTTCATCCCATTCAGGCAAGCTAGGCGCAACTTTTTCATCCGCTTCAACCACCATTGAACCACCAAATAAATCAGTCTGCCCTACCGCATCAGCGCGATGTTTTTGATCTGCCATACGTAAAACTTCGGGCAGATGCGCCAATAAGCTATTGCGATTTTTTCCCAGACTATCAAACGCACCTGCTTTAATCAGTGTTTCCAAGATGCGTTTAGTGACTTTTCTGGAAGCAACACGTTCACACAAATCTGCCATTGATTTAAATGCACCCTTTTTCTCACGATCTTCTAAAATAATACTTAATGCACTTTCACCTGCGCCTTTTATTGCTCCCAAACCAAAAATCACATTGCCTTCGTGTTCTGTTGAGAAGCGATATTGGGAACGATTTACATCAGGAGGGACGACTTCTAAACCTGCCTGCCGACAATCATCAATAAAAGTGACCACTTTATCCGTATTATCCATATCTGCAGAAAGTACCGCCGCCATAAAAGCAGCAGGATAATGTGCTTTTAGCCAAATGGTTTGGTAGGAAACGAGTGCGTAGGCAGCGCTGTGAGACTTGTTGAAGCCATACTCAGCAAACAATGCCATTAGGTCAAAAATTTCAGTGGCATTTTTTTCTTCAACATTATTTTTCAGTGCTCCTTCCATAAAAATAGCGCGCTGCTTATCCATTTCTTCCGCTTTCTTTTTACCCATTGCACGACGTAGCATATCCGCACCGCCTAACGAGTAACCCGCTAGTATTTGCGCTATTTGCATGACCTGTTCTTGGTAAACAATAACGCCGTAAGTGGGTTCAAGAATTTTTTCTAGCGCAACATGCGGATAGGTAACGTCTGCCAAGCCTTTTTTACGATTAACAAAATCGTCAACCATGCCTGACTGCAAAGGGCCTGGTCGATAGAGTGCAACTAAAGCTATAATATCTTCAAAAACATCAGGTTGTAGACGCTGTATAAGCTCTTTCATACCGCGTGATTCAAGCTGAAATACAGCGGTTGTTTTTGCTGCGCGTAGTAAATCAAATGATTTTTTATCATCTAACGGAATATTATCAATATTAATCGGGTCTTTATTTTTCTTCGCACGTTGTTTATTAACAGTTTTGATTGCCCAGTCGATAATGGTCAGGTTTCTGAGTCCAAGGAAGTCAAATTTAACCAGCCCCACGGCTTCCACATCGTCTTTATCAAATTGTGATACCACACTGCCACCACCCTCTTCGCAATAAAGCGGGGTGAAATCGACCAAGGTTGAGGGTGAAATCAATACCCCTCCTGCGTGTTTACCGACATTTCGCGTTAAACCTTCTAGTGATAAGGCAAGATCTATGAGTTCTTTAACATCTTCATCCTGATCGTAAAGGTCTTTTAAATCAGGGGAATCTTTTAACGCTTTAGTCAGCGTCATTTTCATTTCAAACGGGATGAGCTTAGCGATACGGTCTACAAAACCATAAGGTTGCGATAGAATACGCCCCACATCACGTACCACTGCTTTCGCCGCCATTGAGCCATAAGTAATAATTTGTGAGACCTTATCACGCCCATAAGTACGTGCCACATAATCAATCACTAAATCACGCTTATCCATACAGAAATCAATATCGAAGTCGGGCATGGAAATACGTTCTGGGTTTAAAAAGCGCTCAAATAGCAATTCATATTTAAGCGGTTCTATATCGGTTATTTTTAAAGCGTAAGCCACTAAAGAGCCAGCACCTGAGCCTCGACCAGGACCAACAGGAATATCATTATCCTTTGCCCATTGGATAAAATCGGCAACAATTAGGAAATAACCAGGAAAACCCATCCCATTGATAACATCCAGCTCGATTTTTAGACGCTCATCAAAAGGCTTACGAATTTCAGCAAAGTCATCCGCCTCGGTATCAAACAGTTCTTTAAGACGTAGCTCAAGCCCTTTTTCTGACTCTTGAGAGAAAAAATCTGCTTCTGTTAACCCGTCTGGAATCGGAAATTCAGGGAGGTAATTTTTACCTAATGTCAGAGTCACATTACAACGCTTGGCTATCTCTAGCGTATTTTCAATAGCACTGGGAATATCAGAAAACAACGTAATCATTTCATCCGCAGTGCGTAGATATTGCTGTTTAGAATAGACTTTAGCCCGTGTTTTATCGCCTAAGGTATAACCATCGTGAATACACACGCGCGCTTCATGAGCATCAAACTCTTCTGTTTTTAGAAAACGAGGGTCATTCGTTGCAACCACAGGCAATTGATTAGCAATGGCTAAATCAACGGCGGCATGGAGATACTCATTTTCATTCTCACGCTCAGTACGTTGTAGCTCGATATAATAACGATCAGGAAAAACATCAGCCCAAAATTTAACCCGTTTTTCTGCTTCCTCTAAATTACCCGCTAACAGCGCATAGCCGACATCACCATCCCGCCCTCCTGACAGCGCAATTACACCCTCACTGGTTTCTTTCACCCATTGTTTTTGCACCCGTGGAATCCCTAGCTTTTGACCTTCTTGATAAGCGCGGGAGATTAATTTAGTAACATTGCGATAGCCTGTATTGTTTTGGCATAGCAAAATTAAATGATAAAGCAAGCTTTTATCCTTATCATCTTCAAGCAATACATCAACACCAAAAATAGGCTTTAAGCCTTGCGCCATGGCGGCACGGTAAAACTTGACGATCCCAAACATATTATTCTGATCGGTCATAGCAACCGCAGGCATACCACCCTCCTCCACGGCGGGAATAAGTTGTTTAATGCGAATGGTACTATCGACAAGAGAATATTCGGAATGCAGGCGAAGGTGTACAAAGCTCATAAATAGAAGATCCTGACTGGGAGGAAGAATCTGAAAATTATAAAAGCCTGATTGATGAATTGCTACGAAAGAATCAGCATAAAAAAGCCCACTCAATATGAGCAGGCTTATATTGGTATAAAACGAATAACCATCAACTCATATGATCAAAGATTATTAGCTATACACCTTGACATTTAATCCTCAGGATTAAGTGTCGCCCTAATCTCCTAGCGATTGGAGAAAGCTTTTAGTACTGTTTTTACTCTGCGCCGCATATTGATCTATGTCAATAAATAGCAATATATCAGAATATTATGATGTTATTAATTTCATTGTAATTTGTTTAAAATCAAATAAATAGAAATAAAAAAACATTAATTTTTAAATTTACACTCTGATATACCCATAGTATTAATAGGTATTAATAGCGTCTAATTGACAACTCTCCTCGTCAGTTTATGCAGTATAGAAAAAAACACAAAACCGCTACCAGTTTAAGGCGGGACAGTTCATGTTTCTGCTATTCACCCACACCCTTCGACAAGCTCAGGAAGCGGTGTCCTGAGTCTACCGAAGGGCTAGCACCCTGAGCTTGTCGAAGGGTTCGGGTTATTTGCCATAACGTTACTTGTCCCGCCTTAAGTTGGTAGCCAAAAATGGTTTGCGGAACATAATCTCAATACTAAACCACGTCTGGTAGAAAGTATTTCTATTGAAGCCGAATGGGAAACAGCACTTGAGACCGTATTGGGTAAAAAGCTTGAAGCGATTCAACTGGATGATTTTTCTTGTTTAGATAATGCACTAACGCAAGTGCCTAATGCTGAGTTTACGTTATATTCCAATCAAACCGTCAATGCGCTCTCCTCTATTTCGCCTCAGTATCTTGCCAGCAAAATCAAACAGCCCTCTAGCTTGCAAGCATTGGTTGCCTCTATTTATATTGCTGAGGATTTAGCACAAGCATCAAAGGTCAGACTCCATTGATCGGTAAGTAATTTGAAAAATC
>DRMS01000351.1 GCA_011322515.1 Leucothrix mucor | reverse complement strand
TCTGAAAAAGTTGCTAATGAGGTGTTGGAAGCTGGGGCTGAAAAAGTGCGTATTATAGCACGTGAGGTTCTGGGTGAGGCTAAGGCTGGAGTTGGTTTATAAGGCTACCAATTTAAGGCGGGACAAATCCTGCGTAGATCGGGTTAGCTTATCAAGCGTAGCGAGGTAACGTAACCCAACGCAATACCCAGCAAGTTGCACAATGCTTGTCGGGTTACGTTTTTTTGCAAGCAAAAAAATCTAACCCGACCTACAATTCCAGCCAAGCAACTGTCCCATGTTAAATTGGTAGCCCTATTTTTTGTACCCAAGGGCACAGTAATCCCACGTTAAGTTGCTAACCTAACCATTATAAACCAACCCCAGCCTTAGCCTCATCCAGAACCTCACGCGCTATAACACGTACTTTTTCAGCGCCAACTTCCAATACCTCATTAGCAACTTTTTCGGAACAAGCATCAGAGTGATAGTTTTCCCTAATAGGCTCTAGCAATGCAACAATATCATTTGCCAACGTCCCTTTCATTTCACCATAGAAACGCTGCTCACCCTTATTGTATTTATCCAAAAAATAAGTATTAGTCTCTTCATTTGAACACAGTTTCATCAAGTAGAAAAGATTGGTCATTTCAACCCCCATTTCCTCACCGATAACAGGCCCTGTATCTGTCTTTGCTGATTTTACTTTCTTAATAATAGACTTAGGATCTTCAAGCAAGTCAATCGTATTGCCATCTGATTTACCCATTTTGCCACTGCCATCTAAACCAGGCACACGAACACCTTTGGATAAGCGCATTTTAGGAATGGTGAGAGTAGTCTTAAACTTATTATTGAAGCGGCGGGTAAAATCTTCCGCCATTTCTAAATGCTGTTTTTGATCTTCGCCAACAGGCACAATATTCGCTTTAGCAATTAATATATCCGCAGTCTGCAAAATGGGGTAGGTTAACAACCCTGCTGAGGCACTATAGTTACCATCGGTTTGTTGCTTTGATTTTTCCTTAAACGTAGTGCAACGTTGTAATAGCCCAAGCGGCGCAACCATGCTGAGTAAAGCGTATAAATAAGGAATCTCTGGCACATCGCTCTGCCGATAAATAGTCGCTTTTTCTGGGTCTACACCACAGGCAAGATACTCACGAATGATTCTTAATGAATTTTCTCGCAGTGGAATGGGTTCTTTTATGGTCGTTAAGGCATGTAAATCAGCCGCAAAGAAAAAGCAGTCATTATTGGGATCATTTTGTAATTCTAAAAACTGCTGAACCGCACCAAAATAATTACCAAGGTGTAATTTTCCTGTGGGACGAATACCTGATAGAACTCTTACTGACATAAATTTCTCCGTGTGAACAAGCAGTAAAAAAACGGGCTGATAGTATTACAGACTTAGGACGCTCGCAATAAATAACCCTGCATTCAGTATAAATAAGTAACGTGTACGGAATAACTTCCCGAAGTTCTAACGCAGAATTTTTATTTCAGATTGGATGAACTCATGAGGCGCATAGTCACTCTACGCAACGAATGAGATCATCCAAGCAGGGATAAAAAAGCAAGTTAGAGATCGGGACGTTGTTTCGTGCACGTTCCTAAGCCGTTATCTAATGAAATTTTCATTCTTGGTATAACAGACATAAAAAAAGGCATGAAGTTTTATCTTCATGCCTTTTTGGTTTCGATCTTATTGAAAAATAACGCTCTCCGCTACCGCGATCGTGGGCTGTTCCCATATACTTTGCCACTAAGCGTCGTGTTTCACGTTTATACTTTTGTCGTTTAGAGCTTCTTGATTTTTTGTGTACTCCACCTTTACGCATCAAAGGATTATTAGCAATAGGATTACCTCTTTGATGCGGAGTGGTTGGGTCTCTTATGGGCATAATTTACTCCTGTTTTAGTTTACTGTAGGAGCGCCGTCATCGTAACGGCGCTCCTAATTTTAAGCCACCTTTGCAAGGCAAGGTAATGCATTACCTTGATCTCCCTGTATTTCGCTTAGGCTACAGTCGGGTTACATATAATATTTTAAAAATAATTAACCTTTAACACACACAACCTGCTTTAGCGTATGCACTACTTCCACTAGGTCATGCTGATCTTTCATTACTTTATCGATATCTTTATAAGCTGCAGGAATTTCATCTACAATGCCTTTGTCTTTACGACATTCAACGCCTTCGGTTAATGCTTCTAAATCAAAGCGATTAAATTGACGCTTGGCGGCAGAACGACTCATTTTACGACCCGCGCCATGAGAGCAGGAGCAGAAAGAAGCTTTCATCCCTTTACCACGCACAATAAAGGACTTAGCACCCATACTACCTGGAATAATGCCGAGTTCATCCGTTGCCGCACTAATCGCACCTTTGCGGGTAATAAAAACATTCTCACCATAATGCATTTCTTTTTGCACATAATTATGATGGCAATTAATCGCTTCCTTGGTTGCTACAAAGGGTGGTAACTCAGCCTGTAAAGATTTGACCACCATGCGCATCATTTCACGACGATTAATCATTGCGTAATCCTGCGCCCAGTTCACTGCTTCTACATAATCATCAAAATGCTGTGCGCCATCAGTGAAATAAGCAAGGTCTTTATCAGGCAGATAACCCAATTGATTACCCATATCTTTCTTTGCCAGATTAATAAAATAGCGACCAATAGCATTACCAATACCCCGACTACCTGAGTGCAACATAATCCACACATCCTCATTTTCATCCAGACACAGCTCGATAAAATGATTGCCACCACCCAATGTACCAAGCTGACGACCCCATGTGCGATGAAAATTGCGCACCATTTTGGTTAAAC
>DRMS01000350.1 GCA_011322515.1 Leucothrix mucor | reverse complement strand
CCCTCAATATATACAGCCATTGTTGTGTAACTTAAGGGCTGTATTCAATGGATATTAAATTGGTTATAAATTGATCAACCACATTTTTATTGCTAGTATTAAAAATATCTAATTAAAATAAAATATAGACGTTCACTTATTAAATTTCATCTTGGTGACTGAAAAGCTGAAGCTTTCACTCCTTTTATTAGGAAATTATTTATCTGAAAAACTATAGTATAAATACCCGCTATGAAAACCTTTTCTACACGCTATATCAAAGCCACTGGCTGAAAAAAACACCACCTAATTTTGATTCAACACGAACCTTGATTTTGGTCTTTGATGCATCCGCATATGATGAATGATAGTGTGTTTTTTATACAAACGTAGAAATATAATAGTGTATTGAATAAGGACTGGGGAAATGCTTGAAAGAAATTTACAGCAACAATTAAAAAATATTAATCTTTCTGAGGATGACTTACCACAAAGCAAAGAGCAGTGGCAGGCTTTTATTGCTACCGTCAATAAGGCTTATGTCAGCAATAAAGAGGCGCGCTATTTATTAGAAAAGTCAATGGATGAGTCCTCACGTGAAATGACTCAGATGTATAAAGATTTAGAAAAAGAAGCAGAACGGCGTATTGATGCAATAAAAGAATCACAGATAAAATCACGCTTTATGGAGAATATGAGCCATGAAATTCGTACTCCAATACATGGCATTCTAGGTTCACTAGAGATTATAAAAGATACCAATCTGGATGAAACACAGCATAAATTTATTAATACAGCTCTAATGTCAGGCGAAAACTTGCTTGATATTGTCAATAATATTTTAGATTTTTCAAAGATCAATGCAGGGGAGCTGGATCTTGAAGAAATAACCTTTGGTATTAAAGAGTTATTTTCTGATATTAATTACATTATTGGGGCAATGTCAAAAGAGAAAGATTTGATACTCACGATGGATATATCTGAACATGTGCCAGAGCGCATTAAAGGTGACCCTGCTAAAATTCGCCAGATTATAATGAACTTGGCAACTAATGCGGTAAAATTTACTCAGCAAGGCACAATTACCATACAAGTACAGCTTTTGGCGCATAACGATAAAAATACTGTTTTACGTTTTGAAATCACCGATACAGGGGTTGGTATTTCAACAGAAAAAGTAGATGAAATATTCAAGGCCTTTACCCAAGTGGATGCATCGACAACGAAACAGTTTGAAGGTATTGGCTTGGGCTTAACCATTAGTAAAGAGTTGGTTCATTTAATGGAGGGTAGTATTCATCTAGAAAGTATCGAAGGCAAAGGGACGCATTTTTGGATCGATATTCCCTTTAAGTCAGTTGATATAAAAGCAGTGGAAAAGAATATCGGAGCGTCTGATTTATCAAGTTTAAAGGTCTTAGTGGTTGAAAGAGAAAAAACGAGTCAACGTGTTCTAGATCATTATTTCTCAATGTGGGGTATCGACTATAAGCTAGTCGATAATAGTCGTGAAGCGGTCGATCATCTTTATCAAAGCAGAGAGCAACGCAGTATATTTGATGTGGTGATGATCGATTATTTTATGCCAGGAATGGATAGCTTAGAACTATCAGAAATATTAAATACACATCCTGATTTTCAGCGTATTCCCAAGGTCACCCTGAGTTCGTATCATCTGGCAGATCAAGAACGGAAAATTGCCAATATTGAAATTTTCCTGACCAAGCCTATACGTGAAACACTATTGAAAGACATCTTATTAGAATGCTTAACTATTAAAAATCAAACACTGCATAACAATGTGCCTGAAAGGTCTGTATTAGATGATCTGCGGTTAAGTAGCACTGATATTTTATTAGCAGAGGATAATCCAGTTAATGCATTGATTGCAGTCACTATGATGGAGCAGATTGGGCTTAGCGTTAAGCATGTTATGGATGGTCAACAAGCCGTGAATGAAGTTAAAAATAATCCTTATAAATTAGTATTGATGGATATGCATATGCCTGTCATGGATGGTTATAAAGCAACAAAACAGATACGCCAATGGGAGAAAAATTCAAAGCTGGATGCCATTCCTATTATTGCATTAACCGCAAATGCTTTAGCGGGCGATAAAGAGAAATGTTTAAGCGCAGGAATGGATGATTATCTTCGAAAACCTGTAAAACAGACTGTATTACAAAAAATAGTTGCTAAGTGGGTGGAGAAAGAAGCGGCTTAAGGGGTAGGTAAGGTTATCTATAGACATTCATTTATTAAATTTCCGCACCCTTCGACTCCGCTCAGGGAGCTGTACCTGAGCGGAGTCGAAGGGTGTAGTTATTTATGTGAAAAACTATAGGAGGATATAATAAATCTAACATTTGGTTTGTTTATTTTATTAGATTTATTATAACCCCTTGCTGATGAATTATGCCAAATTTTTACACCAAAAAAGCTAAAGTAGAAGGAATAAACATTGTGGGAAATAAACCAAAAATAGTCAATAAATCAAGGCATATCAGCGCCAATCCTCAAAAATATCTCATGCAAGCGCATGCACATCTCAAGCGAGAACTAGGGATGAATGATGTGCAAATCACGGCTATTCTTAAGACTCTATCATTACCGCTAAAAGCAACATTGCATTCTGTGGATGAGGCGTACCAACAGCAGAATTTAAAAGCAATTGCTGAGACAGCGCATAGCCTCAAGGGAGCACTGCTAAACCTTGGTCTTAATGAGCTAGCTGTATTAGCAAAGACCATTGAAAAGTCAGCCGCTATGGGAGAGAAAATAATCCATAAAAAACGCTTGGCTTATTTACACGATGCGTTGCACCTCTTGAGATAATTGAAGAAAAAGCAAGTTTCTGCGCAATGATGGGTAGATTTGTTACTTTAAACTTCTTTATAAGGTTTCTGTGATTTCCGCTACGGCTCTAGTTCTTGGACAGCCTCCTAAAAATATATTCCTGAATGTATGATTATTATACTGTATAATAATCAATGAATAATTAACTAACAATCAGACTATTAAAAATAATATCGGGGAAATATATGTCTTTATCATCATCTGCTTATAAAGAGCTGACTATTAAATGCGATGTGAAAACAGCTACTATTTGGGTTGGAATGAATCCTATTGGGAGGCAATGTTTTACGTTATCAATGTTGATAGAACTTCATGATCTTATCCATAAGCTCAATAAATATGGATCACTTGATCCCAGTAATCCAGATAGTATACATCATCTTGTTTTGGAGTCTGCTCATCCTGAAATTTATAATTCAGGAGGAGACCTTGAGTACTTCTCAGAGCTAGTTAAACAGAAAGATTCTGATAGGTTAAGAGATTATGGAATTATTTGTATTGATCTTATCTATTGGGCGCTAACAGGTGGAGAGCGTCAAATCACAACCATTGCCTATGTCGCGGGTAATGCGTTAGGGGGCGGTTTTGAGACAGCATTGGCTTGTCATTATATTATTGCTGAAAAACAATCTGTTTTTTCTTTTCCTGAGTCTCTTTTTGGTTTTTTTCCAGGAATGGGTGCATATGAGCTTTTAGAGCGTTATTCAGGATCGCTTGAAGCAGAGAGGGCATTCACAACAGGGAAACGCTATTCAGCACAAGAGCTCAAACTAATGGGAGGGATTTATTCATTAGTTGAGAAAGGACAGGGGACTCAAGCAATAGAAAAGCTTATTTTGGAGAAGGAAAAGAATCAAAATCCACATCGTGCATTGCGTCTAATTAAACAACGTAGACAAAACATAAGTTATGAAAGTCTTGAGTTTAGTATTGATCTTTGGGTGGAGACAGCAATGAAGCTGACTGAAAAACAATTGAGAATGATGGCAATCTTAACACGGCGACAAAAAAAGAAAGGCTCTGTTAATACTTATAAAAATAAAGAAGCATATCCTGATAAATCTAAGCTTGAGCCACTAAAAATAGTTGCAACAGGCTAAGGAAGCTCCAAACAATGAGTTTACCCATCTTACTTGCCCTTTTGCTCCTGCTTGAATCCTATCAATCGTTGCGTGGAACGACTATGCGCCTCTTGATATACTTCAAGCAGGAGCAAAAAATCAGCGCAATATTGGTAAATTCATTGCTTGAAACTTCCTAATAACTGCACTTGTACCCATGGGAAATATACTAAAAAAAAATATTCATGACTTGTCAAATAGATTAGGTAGTGAAGTTGAGCAGTCAATGATGCGGCTTTTTGTCATTATCATTACCTGTAGCTATATTATTTTTTTTGCTCAGCCAGAAAACTTGAGTAACTATGATTTAAGCGTAGTTTTTGCGGTTATATATATTGTATTTTCACTGCTGTTATTTGTATCCATAAAGCGTTATCCAAAACCAAGCACTATTCGCATTATTATGGGAATAGTGCTTGATGTAATCACGCTCAGCACTTATATGTCCATTGGGGATCAATGGGTGCTTGATATGAGTTGGATTTATCTGATTATTATTATCGGCAACGGTTTTCGCTTTGGCTTGCAATATCTTCATATAGCAGTAGTTTTTAGTCTAATTGGCTTTACGGTAGCTTGCACCATTGCAAATTACTGGACAGAAAACCTTATCAGCATAGTAGTAGTCTATCTCTCCATTCTGGTGTTATCTTTTTATGTGAAAATGCTACTAAAGCGCCTAACCTGCGCTATAGAGGCCGCCAATACATCAGCAGAAGCAAAAAGCCAGTTTTTAGCAAATATGAGTCATGAAATTCGTACCCCTATGAATGGTATTTTGGGAATGCTAGAACTTGCCCTTAGCGATCCCGACCCTTTGCCTAAAGCACAGCGAAAACGCCTCACCATTGCTAAAAATTCTGCTGATGCCTTATTGGTATTATTAAATGACATCCTTGATTTATCGAAAATAGAAGCAGGAAAAATAAGTTTTGAATGCATTGATTTTAATCTCAAAGAGTTGACGAATGAGGTAGTTAAGCTATTAAAACAATCTGCAGCTAATAAAAATATAACACTTGATCTTAGCTATCGTAGCAATGCAGGGAGGTATTTTAGAGGTGACCCGACACGCATACGTCAGACCATTATTAACTTGCTGGGAAATGCGATTAAATTCACTAAAGAAGGTGGTGTGAAGGTCGAGGTCATACTGCAAAAGCAAGACCAACGGATTCTGTTTCAATGCAAGGTTACGGATACAGGCATAGGAATATCGCCCGAAGCGCAACAACAGATTTTTCATTATTTCACCCAAGCGGATACCTCAACCACGCGTAATTTTGGTGGAACAGGCTTGGGTTTAGCGCTTAGTCAGCGTTTAGTGGATGAAATGGGCGGTAAAATGAAGGTTAGCTCTGAATTGGGAAAGGGGAGTGTCTTCTCCTTTGTTCTTCCGCTTAAGTTAGCTAAAAATAAAGTTAAAAAGAAAAACCCACAAGTGATAGTGCCACAAAATAATATCTCCCCTGCAATGACTGAGGTGAAAGAGCAGCAAAATAAAATCAATGTACTGGTAGCAGAAGACAATATGGTCAACCAAATTGTTATAGAACAAATGCTGACAAAGCTAAACTGTACAGTCGGCATAAAAAACAATGGTCAATTGCTTATCAATACAATGATAAAAAGCTCCCAGCATAACTACGACCTGATTTTTATGGACTGTCAAATGCCTGTACTAGATGGCTATGAAGCAACCCGTGCTTTACAAGAATATTGGCGATCACATGCTGATTATCGTATACCTATCATCGCACTCACCGCAAATGTCATGCCATCGGATAAAAAGAAATGTCTGGATTCTGGTATGGATGATTACTTAGCTAAGCCTGTTAAAATGGAAGCGTTAGCAAATGTGATAAAAAAATGGAGTGGCGGAAATAAACAGGAGTGAAGACTTTAGTTTTTCAAGAAGTTTAAGGCAAGATGGGGTGGTTGCTTTGAACTTCCTCAGTACTACAAAACACGAGTAACACTACGCATTGCCTTAAGCTACTTAATCTTATTTGCAATTTCCCGACTAAAAACCTCTAGCGCCTTACTTTGCGCCTTAATATACCCCCCATATCCCTTCCCACTCACGGGTATATTAATCAAAGCATGTTTAGAAAGTAGTTCTTTATTATTTTTCAATAAGCGCCAGCGGGCTTTTAGCGTCACGCTTTTGCCCACCTCTCCATCCAGTCGTTCGATATTAATACGGACTTGATAGTGTGGTTTAAAGGCAAATTTCCACGGGTATTGTTCAATGCGATCTGTTTTTAATAATGCAGATAAATTATCCGTCATTGCCTGAGTAATTTCCTCGCGCAGTGAGCCTCCCCATTGATGCAACTCTGCCATAATAATTTCATTGCTATTTTTACGACTGATAATTTGTGGGCGGGTTAATAATCTTGGAATTTGAACAGGTCCAACACCCATGCGCAATTTTGATTGTGGATTACTTGCAGGCGGTAGTGACGAGAGTGAATAAAAATGTGTGCCGCCTAGATTACTGACGACTGCGGTTTGCCCTTCTTCCCTCAAACTAGTGCAGGCGGTGGTAAGCAGTGCTATTAGCAATAGGATGAATTGAGTGTGTAATTTCATGATGTTTCTATAGTACTCTATGACGAAGAAAAACAGTCTTCAATTATTTTTTGATAGTTCAAATAAGCAAACTTATAGATATTCATTTATTAAATTTCCGCACCCTTCGACTCGGCTCAGGGAGCTGTACCCTGAGCCGAGTCGAAGGGTACAATTATTTATGTGAAAAACTCTATATCAAGTATTTTCAACTCATTTTCATTAGGATAATAGTAGACCGATCTTAGGTAGCAATTAGTTCAGCCTACATCCCCAAATCAATATCGTCGATATTATGCTCATTCATATCCCCATCTGGACTGAGCACAACTATTTTAGTATCAGGCAGTCTGGATAATATGTAGGCAGACATAAGTGTATAGGTACTTTCGTTATGTGTGTATAGGGCGGTTAGGAGCTTGTCAGCGGCTATTTGACAACGCTGGAATGTATCAGGCTTTTCAACCCAGTATTGGCTCATTTGATAACCGTTTTCCATGCTTTTATCCATCATTTCAAAATAGTCTGTTGCTTCTGTAAGCAAATTATCAGGCACATTTATCATTTGTGGTGTACCTTCTATAATAACTTTGAGATCCATTTCATTCTCCAGAATACTTAAATTAGATAGACTATGAGGTTTTACAATGTTAATTACAATAGATAATTTACTTGATCAGCAAACGCTAAAAACGGCTAGAGAGATGCTTGATAATGCAGATTTCATTGATGGCAAATTATCGGCAGGTAAAGAAGCAAAATCAGTTAAAAATAATGAAGAGTTATCGCTACAAAGTCCTTTGCACCAGAAATTAAATCAATTGGTCATGGGATCTTTAGTGCAAAACAAAAAATTTCAAACGGCTGCTTTGCCGCTTAAACTAGCCACTGCATTTTATGCGCGCTATACCTCTGGAATGACGTATGGTTATCATGTTGATGATCCTATTATGGGACCGATGTCGGGGCGGTATCGAACGGATATATCAGTCACTGTCTTTTTGTCTGATAAAAGTGAGTATGAAGGAGGGGAGATTATTATTAAAACTGAGTTTGGCGATCACAAGGTTAAGTTAAGTGCAGGTTCTGCCGTTGTTTATCCATCAAGAAGTTTACATAGAGTTGCCCCCGTAACGAAAGGAGTACGTCTAGTGGCAGTTACATGGGCGCAGAGCTTGGTTAAATCCAATGAACAGAGAGAATTATTATATGATCTTTCGATTGCCAGAGATAAGTTGATAGCGGAGATGCCGCAGTCTGACGAGACAGGACGGGTAAGTCGTGCTTATGCAAATTTATTGCGGATGTGGAGCGAAGTCTAACGTAGTTTATACCTTTTTTTTATCATTTTAAAAAAGTGGCTACCAGCTTAAGACGGGAGAGTTAATGTTTATGCTATTCGCCCGCACCCTCGACAAGCTCAGTAACTATAGTTTTTCAGATAAATAATTTCCTGATAAAAGGAGTGAAAGCTTCAGCTTTTCAGTCATCAATATGAAATTTAATAAGTGAACATCTATAGTTCCCTTAGGAACATGCACGAAACAACGTCCCGATCTCTAACTTGCCTTTTTATCCCAGCTTGGATGATCTCATTCGTTGCGTAGAGTAACTATGCGCCTCATGAGTTCATCCAATCTGAAATAAAAATTCTGCGTTAGAACTTCAGGACGTTATTCCGTGCACGTTCCTTAGCTAAATCAAATCCATAGGGCTTTTTATATTTAACCCTGGTTTATTCATCACATGCGTATAAATCATAGTCGTGGATACATCAGAATGCCCCAATAGTTCCTGTACCGTGCGAATATCATAACCCGCCTCAAGTAAATGAGTTGCAAAAGAATGGCGAAATATATGACTATGCACCCGCTTAGCAATATGCGTCTCGTTGCCAGCCCGTTTAATCGCCTTTTGTAGACTCGTCTCATGAAGATGATGGCGACGAGTTTTCCCCGTGCGCTGATCTGTTGCAATACGAGAAGCAGGAAAAAGATACTGCCAACCCAACTCCCTACCAGCATTTGGGTATTTACGCTCCAAGGCATAGGGCAAGAAAACCCCATCAATATTCAATGCCAAATCTTTTGCATGAATTTGTTTAACCTTCTCAATCTGCTCACGCAAATTATCCACAAAACGCTGAGGCAGTGGAACAACACGATCTTTCATCCCCTTACCATTTCTGAT
>DRMS01000349.1 GCA_011322515.1 Leucothrix mucor | reverse complement strand
CTCTTGAAGGGAGTTACGAAGAATCATTAACCAAAACCATTGCCAGTGCCAAAGTAGATATGAATCCTCATCAGATTCAAGCCGCTTTATTCGCGTTACGTTCTCCATTATCTAAAGGCGTTATTCTTGCCGACGAAGTTGGGTTAGGAAAAACCATTGAAGCTTGCTTAGTATTAGCTCAACGTTGGGCAGAACAAAAACGAACATTACTGTTAATTGTTCCTGCAACGCTTCGTAAGCAATGGAGTCAAGAGTTACTCGATAAGTTTGCATTACCCTCTGTTATTCTAGAGGCTAAAAATTATAATAAAGCTAAAAAAGAAGGGATAACAAATCCTTTTGATGTAAAAAATTGGCAAGATGCCGCTATTGTCATTGTTTCTTATGAATTTGCCGCTGGGAAAAAACTTGAGTTAGAACGTTTACCGTGGGATTTAGTTGTCTTTGATGAAGCTCATAAGCTACGTAATATCTATAAAAAAGAAGGGGCTAAAATAGCAAAAGCACTAAGTTCAGCCCTATTAAACTGCCCTAAAATACTAATGACAGCAACACCATTACAAAATAGTTTGCTAGAGCTTTATGGTTTAGTATCAGTTATTGATGACTACTTTTTTGGTAATTTAGCCTCCTTTAAAGCACGTTATTCAGGCACTAATATTGCCCCCGAGGAACTTGATTTATTACGCAAACGTTTAAGTACCATCGTTAATCGAACTTTACGCAAGCAAGTGCAAGAAACAGGGAGCTTTAACTTCACGCGTCGTTATTCTATAACGGAAGATTTCACTCCTTCTACTCAAGAACAAGCACTTTATGATCAAGTGTCAAACTACTTAATGCGTGACGATTTAATCGCAGTTAAACCAATGGCTAAACACCTTGTCACGTTAGTTATTCGAAAAATTCTTGCCTCATCAAGCTATGCCATTCAAGGCACGCTAGAAAAAATGATTAGCCGTCTAGAGGATAAAACTTCTTTAGTAGAAAACCTACAAACAGATTTTGAGGCAATGCAAGAACTGCATGGTAATGAAGAAAATGATACGACAGAAAATATTGCCCCTCACGCATTACAGGAAGAAATAAAAACACTTTCACACTTCAAACAATTAGCAACAAACATTGATAAAAATGCTAAAGCGGAAGCATTACAACGCGTTTTATTGCGTGCTTTTGAGATGACCGAACGCTTAGGTGGCGCAAGAAAAGCGGTAATTTTCACAGAATCTATTCGCACTCAATCATGGCTATTTAAACTACTGAGTAAACATGGTTTTAATGACAATATTGTATTATTAAACGGAAGTAATAATGATCCTAACTCTCAAAAAATTTACAGAGACTGGCTAAAAAAACATAAAGACTCTGTACGCATATCAGGTTCAAAATCGGCAGATATGAAAGCCGCTTTAGTTGATAAATTTCGTGATGATTCGACCATTATGATTAGTACCGAAGCTGGAGCTGAAGGAATCAACCTACAATTTTGCTCCCTGTTGATTAACTATGACTTGCCGTGGAATCCTCAGCGAGTAGAACAACGTATTGGACGCATCCATCGTTACGGACAAAAACATGATGTCGTCGTGGTTAATTTCATTAACAAAGGCAACCGTGCTGATGAACGGGTTTTTGAATTATTGAGTGAAAAATTTCAGCTTTTTGAAGGTGTCTTTGGAGCATCTGATGAAATACTAGGTTCAATTGAATCAGGTATTGATATAGAGCGCCGTATCAATGCTATTTATCAAAAATGTCGTAGTGAAAAGGTGATCAATAAAGAGTTTGATATCTTACAAAAAGAACTAAAAATTGATATAGAAAATCAAGTAAAAAATACTTCTCACTCTATATTTGAGACATTTGATACCGACGTTATTAAGCGCCTCAATATGCAACATGAAAAAACAGCTCAAAAGATTGGCACCTATCAACACATGATGATGCGATTAGCCAAAGCTGAACTACCCAATGCCCAATTTGAAAAAGATAGCTTTTATTATAATGGAATATGCTATGACCTTAACTGGCCACAAGCAGAGGCTCATAATGCTCAATTTTTTCGACCTAATGAAGGTCTAGGAAAAAAAGTACTGGCTCAAGCTAAAGCGCGTAATCTAGCCTCAAGCGCTCAACTTGATTTTGACTATTCGCAATTAGAAACCCAGCGTAGTGATGTAAAACATTACATCGGTCAAAGTGGTGAATTAATTATTGAAAAATACACTATAAAAACATTAAAACAAAAACAGGAATTCTTATTAGTCTCCGCTTGTACCGATAATGGTGACATACTAGCCGCAGAAACAGCGCATCGCTTACTGTTAATCCCTGCCAAAGTAGAAGAAATACAAATAGACTTAAAACAGAAAAGCCTTTTAGATAATAATTTACAAACATTAAGAAACCAACACTTCGCCAAAGCCGAACAAGACAATGAACAATACTACGAAGAAGAAACTGAAAAACTAGAATACTGGAGTACAGATCGTCGTATTGCCTTGAATATTAAAATGCGTCAATTGGATAAAGAAATTAGCAATGCCCGCCGTTTTGCCCGACAGCTTCCGACATTAAAAGAAAAAATACAGGCAAAACGCGCCTTAAAAAAACTGGAGCGCGAAAGAGATAACACCATGCTTAACTACCACGAAGAAAAGAAAAAAATAGAAGCTCAAGAAGATAAGTTATTGGATGAAGTAGCAGAAGCACTTGAAATGCAAACTGAAACTAAACCTTTATTTAGTCTACGCTGGACACTCAAGGGATAAACATGATTGGTACTACTGAAATTGTCCGTGAACTGGTCTATCAAATACGCCTTGGAGAAGACTCCGCCTATGAGTTTAAAGAAGTTGAATGCCAAGGCAAAAAAATAAAATCACCACACCCTGATAGCATAGCCAATGAAATAGTCGCTTTTGCCAATACCGCAGGCGGAATTTTGGTTTTAGGTATTGAAGATAAAAAACTTAAAGTCACAGGGGTTGCGCGTGAGAATTTAGATCAAGTAGAGCTTTGGTTAACCAGTTTAGTGAGTGATAAAATTACCCCACCTGCATTGATTCAAACTCGCTTATTAGAAATTCCTAACCATAGTGGTGCATTAAAAGCGGTTATTTGGATCTCTATCCCTAAAAGTTTATTTATTCACGAAAGTCCTAAGGGATATTTTCACCGCGTGGGTTCAAGTAAGCGCAAAATGTCCCCTGATTTATTAGCCCGCTTATTTCAGCAACGTAGCATGGCGCGTTTAATCCGTTTTGATGAACAGATTGTGCCAAATGCATCGCTTGATGCGATAGACCCTACTTTAAAAACGCGTTTTTTGCGTAACAACGATTTATCTGAAAAAAGGCAACTAAAAAAACTCTATCTAATCGGCAAAGACAGCGAGGGACAAGAACGGCTTACCGTATCAGGTACATTATTACTAACCGCAAAACCTAGCGACTATCTACCGCCAGCATGGATACAATGTGTTGCTTACAAAGGGATAGAACGCAATGCAGAATATCAGCTCGATGCTCAAGATTGCCATGATGCGATTGACCAACAAATTCACTGTGCCTTCCAGTTTGTAAAACGCAATATGCGAATAGAAGCGGTAAAACGTCCTGCCAGAATCGACATCCCCCAATATGATTTAGGTGCAGTTTATGAAGCAATAGTCAATGCAGTTGCTCATCGAGACTATGCTGTTTATGGCTCTAAAATTCGTCTACACCTATTTAGTGATCGGCTAGAAATAATGACACCAGGTGGACTACCCAATAGCTTGACCGTCGATACAATCGATAGCAACAGTATTGCCCGTAATGAAACACTGGTGAATTTACTCAGTCGCTATTACCCCGCCGACCCAGCCAGTGGACGACAAAATATTATTGAACGACGTGGTGAAGGCGTACCGAAAATACTCTCTGCCAGTAAACAACTATCCACCCGTTACCCTGTTTATCAACAAGCGGATGAAGTACAAGCGGAATTAAAATTAACAATTTATGCCGCAAGCCGTGAACAAAATGGCTTGGTAGCACAATTTGATGAATAAATGGCTATTTATAGTTTGTTGTCTCGATACAAGAAAAAAGGTTATTAATGAGCAAGAAAAAGCAAAAATTAGAACTAACGTGGATAGGTAAAGAAAAACGTCCACGGCTTGAGCCACGACTTTTAATTGAAGATAAAGAGCTATCTTATTCTGCTGATGCTCCGAAATCTAAAGAAACACAGGATTTATTTACTGATAAAGACAATAAACAGCCTAAGCT
>DRMS01000348.1 GCA_011322515.1 Leucothrix mucor | reverse complement strand
GCTTCAACTCTGTTTCAGAGCCACTTAAGGCATTGCTCCCTCCATGTAATAGCTCCATATCAGCTGCGTTTTGATGCGCTTGTTCATAGCCTTCTTCAAGTGCCTCTACTTCTTCTGGCAGGGTGATTTGTAAACGGGCTAGATAAACGATAACGTCATGCTTGATATTGGTGAGTAGATTTTCAAATAACTCATAAGCTTCGCGCTTGAATTCCTGCTTAGGATTTTTCTGCGCATAGCCACGTAAGGCAACGCTTTGACGTAGGTAGTCAATGGCGGAAAGATGTTCTTTCCATTGGGTATCAAGTACATGCAACATCACATCCCGCTCTAGGCGGCGCATGCTTTCTGAGCTGATAATGTCTTCTTTTGTTTTTAATGACTTGATTAATTCTTCATGGATGCGTTTGCCTAATGTTTCATCATAGAGGTCGTTATCTTTGTCTAGCCAGCCTTGTATATCTAAGTCTAAATCTAGCTCTTCTTTTAGCTCAGCGGTTAAACCTTTGATATCCCATTGTTCATCCAAACTTTCAGGCGGTACAAATTTTTCTAAAATATCAAAGCTTACATCTTCTGCGAGTGCTTCAATGGTTTCACTAACATCATCTGATTCGAGTAAATCAGAGCGCTGCTCATAGATAACTTTACGCTGATCGTTGGCAACATCATCGTATTCAAGTAAGTTTTTACGAATATCGAAGTTATGACCTTCTACTTTGCGCTGGGCGTTTTCAATGGATTTAGAAACGATCTTAGCTTCAATCGCTTGCCCTTTTTCCATTCCCAACTTCTTCATCATGTTTTTGACTTTTTCAGAGGCAAAGATGCGCATTAGACTATCATCTAATGATAAGAAAAAGCGTGAGGAACCTGGGTCACCCTGACGACCTGAACGACCCCGTAATTGGTTATCAACACGGCGTGATTCATGGCGTTCTGTGCCGATAATATGCAAGCCACCTGCTTTTAATACCGTATCATGGCGTTTTTGCCATTCCGCTTTAACTTTTTCAACTGTTTTTGGATTCGGTTTTTTGCCTAGCTTATCAAGTACAGCATCCAGTGAGCCACCGAGTACAATATCAGTACCACGACCAGCCATATTAGTAGCAATGGTTACCGCGCTTGGACGGCCTGCATTTTCGATAATATGTGCTTCACGCTCGTGCTGTTTGGCATTTAGTACTTCATGCTTAATCTTATTTTTCTTAAGCAATCCTGAGAGTAATTCTGAGGTTTCAATGGAGGCGGTACCAACGAGCATAGGTTGTTGCTTTTTCAATGCATGTTGTATATCTATCACAATCGCATCGTATTTTTCGGCTTCTGAAAGATAGATGAGGTCATTGCCATCTTCACGAATCATTGGCTTATTGGTTGGGATAACGACCACTTCCAGATTGTAAATTTCTTGTAATTCAAATGCTTCAGTATCGGCCGTACCCGTCATACCAGAAAGCTTGGTGTAGATGCGGAAATAATTCTGGAAGGTAATGGAAGCCATTGTCTGGTTTTCTGGCTTGATCTCTACGCCTTCTTTCGCTTCAACGGCTTGGTGCAGACCTTCTGACCAGCGTCGTCCTGGCATAGTACGACCTGTGAATTCGTCAACGATAATAATTTCACCATTGCTAACGATATAATCGACATTTAATTCAAATAAGGTATTGGCACGTAAAGCAGAGTTGAGATGATGTAGGATGGAAATACTGGAGGTGTCATACAAGCCCTGATCAGGCTTTAGTACCCCTATCTCGCGTAACAGGTTCTCTGCTTGCTCGTGTCCATCATCGGTGAGATAAACTTGCTTGGATTTTTCATCAATGCTGAAATCTCCAGGTGCTTCTTCGTCATCAAGTGGTTGCTGTTTTAACTGTGGAATAATCCCATTGATGGAGCTGTAAAGATCAGAGGAATCTTCTGCTTGACCTGAGATAATCAGTGGTGTTCTGGCTTCATCGATCAAGATGGAATCAACCTCATCCACAATCGCATAATTTAGACCGCGTTGAACACGCTCATCCATCGTAAAGGCCATATTATCACGCAGATAATCAAAGCCGAATTCATTATTGGTGCCATAGGTAATATCAGCGGCATAGGCAGCTTGGCGCTTATCATGCTCTAGCTGACTAATAATGACACCTGTGGTCAAGCCAAGAAAGGCATACAGTCTTGACATAGTGTCAGCATCACGCTGTGCCAGATAGTCGTTGACGGTAATAACATGAACACCATCGCCAGACAAGGCATTGAGGTAAGCTGGCAGTGTTGCCACCAAAGTTTTACCTTCTCCCGTTTTCATTTCAGCAATTTTGCCGTCATGCAATACCATGCCACCAACCATCTGCACATCATAAGGGCGCATTCCCAAGGTGCGCTTACTCGCCTCACGAACGACGGCAAACGCTTCTGTCAATAGCTCATCAAGCGTTTCCCCTTTCTCTAGGCGTTGTTTAAATTCTGCTGTTTTAGCCTGTAATTGCTCATCAGTTAATGCACTGTATTGCTTTTCAAGGGCGTTAATTGCATCAACTTTTTTAGTATAGGCTTTAACGAGGCGGTCATTGCGACTACCGAAGATTCTTTTGGCAACTGCTCCAATCATGATATTTATTTTCTCCCCACGGTTTGCCGTGGTTTATATTTTGGGCTACCAACTTAAAAGTGGGACAAGTAACATTATAGCCAACAACCCACATCCTTCGACAAGCTCAGGAAGCTAACTCCCTGAGCTTGTCGAAGGATGTGAGTGAATAACATTAACCATCCCGCCTTAAATTGATCGCCATATTTTGTATCTAAACCACATAAATACTGGTGCCTTATGTGACATGAGTCTTTGTGTAATTTAGGTTGTATTTATGGAAACTAATCCTGCAAGCATGGGGACAATTCGATAAAAGGCAAGGTTGCTGTTTTTTGGAACAAAACTATCTTACCAACTCCCCTAAGTAGGTAAACGACCGAGTATAATACATTTTGCTGACTATATTTAGACTTAACATCACAATATAGTTTTAGATCCCACTACTCTTCATAATGATTTCTAACCCACATAAAGAGATTGTATTATCAATTTTTGTGAATTTAGTTAAATTAGGGGCTTGTGTATTCAGATTGATCAACCCCCACCAAAAATAAATTCAACAGTTAGAATTTCAAAAATAGTTCACAAGGATGTGTTCATACCTCTATTGAACCCAAAGTATCTTTTACAAGGAGAAATTTTGTCGAATAAAATCACTATGGGCTGGCGTGAATGGGTTTCGCTACCTGATTTAACCCTTCCTGCAATTAAAGCCAAGGTAGATACAGGAGCTAGAACGTCTGCCTTACATGCATTTAAAGTAAAGCGCATTAAACGTAATAATAATGATATTGTACGTTTTTCACTGCATCCGATCCAACGCAACCGTGACATTGTACTGGACTGTGAAGCTCCCTTAATCGATGAACGCGCTGTTTGTAACTCAGGTGGTCACTGGGAGAAACGCTATGTTATTCAAAGCCATATGCTGATTGGGAGTATCCATCTTCCGATTGAAATAACACTGACAGATCGTGATAATATGCGCTTTAGAATGCTAATTGGTCGGCAAGCATTGCAACAATATGAAAACCTATTAATAGACCCCTCTAAATCCTATCAACTTGGCTCAAATGATCTTAACAAAACACAATTACACAAACTCTACCCTGCTTTAAGACACAAGGAGAAAAAAATACTCATATAAAAAGTACTGTTATCGCCTACACTACTGCCACACCTTAGATTGTTAGCTTCTCGCTCTGATTATCTTAACTGCATTTCATACATCCCACACTGTTTTAAATGAATCTGTAGGGGCGGCGCAGTTTACAAAACCAACCATTAATAGTGCCATTTTTGCTTGGTTCCGCCCCTTACAGATAGTTGATTTACAGACTTTCATATAAATAATTTCTGGAATCGGTGGATTTAGCCCCGCTAGACAAGGCTAAAACACTCGATTCCGAAGAAATTTAATATCTGAATGTCTATAGCTATGTAACATTGATGAAGTGCGCCTAATTATTTTTTACATAAAATGATGATCAATAGGCTTCCAGCATACATCCAATCCACCCTTCATAAGGAAGTTTCAAGTAATGAATCTACCCATATTACGCTGATTTTTTGTTCCTGATTGGAACATCTCAAGAGGCGCATAGTCGCTCTACGCAACGATTGAGATGATTCAAACAGGGACAAAAGAGCAAGTAAGATGGGTAGAATCATTGCTTAGAACTTCCTAACTGTATAAGGATATATATTATGAAAATTGCCATTCTCTCTAGAAATAAAAACTTATATTCAACGCAACGACTGATTGAAGCCGCGAATAGCCGTGGACATGAGACTGTGTTGGTGGATTTTTTACGCTGTTATATGAGTATTGCTTCGCACAAGCCAACGATTCATTTACATGGCAAAGAACTAAATGATATTGATGCAGTCATACCCCGTATTGGTGCTTCTGTTAGCTTCTATGGGGCGGCTGTTGTACGTCAATTTGAAATGATGGGTACACTTTCATTAAACAAATCCATAGGAATTACCCGCTCGCGCGATAAATTGCACTCACTACAAATGCTCTCTTGTAAAGGGATTGGCTTACCCATCACAGGTTTTGCTAGCCGCCCTGATGAGATTGAAGATTTGATTTGCATGGTAGGTGGCGCGCCTTTGGTAATAAAACTGATCTCTGGCACGCAAGGTATAGGTGTCGTCTTAGCGGAAACAAAGCAGACCGCTAGTAGCGTCATTGAAGCCTTTATGGGTTTAAAAGCGAATATTCTGGTGCAGGAATATATAGAAGAAGCAAAGGGTGCGGATATACGCTGTTTTGTTGTTGGTGGCAAAGTCATTGCTGCTATGGAGCGCAGAGCAAAAGCGGGCGAATTTCGTTCTAATTTACATCGTGGCGGTACATCGAAGCTAATAAAGATTACAGCAAAAGAGCGCTCAACAGCAGTTAGATCGGCAGAAATATTGGGCTTAAATGTTGCTGGTGTTGATATCTTGCGCTCTAATCATGGTCCTGTTGTGATGGAGGTTAACTCATCACCAGGGCTGGCAGGCATAGAAAAAGTAACCAATAAAGATATTGCAGGAATGATGATTGATTTTCTTGAAAAAACAGCAGAGCTGAAGAAAAAAAGAAAAACCAAGAAATTGCAAAATACAAATACAAACTAAGAAGTTGCTACTTTAAAGGGTACTCTCTTAAATAGGGCAACAAGGGAATACACATATGGGGAATAACATAATTATTGGCGGTATAGAAGTAAAGCCAGGCGAGCAACGCTCAATTGATCTGGAGCTACCGCCACTTTATACGCATACTTCCGTTTCCATGCCAGTGCATGTCATTAACGGCAAAAAATCAGGGCCGACATTATTTGTCAGCGCTGCCATTCATGGTGATGAAATCAATGGCGTTGAAATCATCCGCCGTCTTATTAATATTGAAAAAAAAGAGATAGAAAGTATTAGCGGCACCTTAATTGCAATTCCTGTAGTTAATGTTTATGGCTTTATCTCACAATCACGTTATCTGCCTGATCGGCGAGATCTAAATCGCTCCTTCCCAGGCTCAGAAAAAGGCTCAATGGCAGCACGTCTAGCGCATGTTTTTGTGCAAGAAATTGCATCAAAATGTACACATGGGATTGATTTGCATACAGGGGCAACAGCCAGAGAAAATCTACCACAAATCCGTGCGGCATTGCATGATGGTCCAAATGAGGGTGCAGATATTCAAAGTATGGCCTGTGCTTTTCATGCCCCTGTTGTTATTAACTCAGCAAAATTAATTGAAGGCTCGATGCGTAAAGCGGTGTCTGATCTTGGTATTCCCATTTTATTATATGAAGCAGGTGAGGCATTACGTTTTAATGAAGTTGCCATTCGCGCAGGTGTAAAGGGGATTGTGAATGTAATGCGTCGCCTCGATATGCTACCTGATGGCAAGCATTGCGATATTTATAATAAACCTCTTTTAGCAAATTCTAGCTCATGGGTTAGAGCGTCACAAAGTGGTATTTTACGCGGTGTATTATCATTGGGGGATCAGGTTGGAAAGGATGATTTACTAGGCATTGTTAGTGATCCCTTTGGAGAATCCGAGGAGTATATTTTAGCATCCAAAAGTGGGATTATTATTGGCAAGTCTAATCTACCGTTAGTACATGAAGGCGAGGCCCTGTTTCATATCGCGCATTTTGATAACCCTGATGACGTAGCCGAAGCAGTGGGTGCTTTCCATGAAACCTATAATGGGGTTGCTGAAGTTAATTAACCAAGGACATTCTTCACAAAATGGAAAAGTAGTTTAAACGGGCTACCAGTTTAAGGCGGGACAGTTCATGTTTCTGCTATTCACCCCCACCCTTCGACCTTCGACAAGCTCAGGAAGCGGTGTCTTGAGTCTAGCGAAGGGCTAGTTCCCTGAGCTTGTCGAAGGGTGCGGGTTATTTGCCATGACGTTACTTGTCCCGCCTTAAGTTGGTAGCCTTTAAACGTTTGTAGTCCGTATTTCGCTTAGGCTACATACGAGCGACTAGAACTATCAATTGATATATGAAAATACCTAATCAAGTAATATTTTTAAGGTATTGATTAGGAAGTTCCAAGCAATGATTTTACCCATCTTACTTGCCCTTTTGCTCCTGCTTGAATCATATCAATCGTTGCGTAGAGCAACTATGCGCCTCTTGAGATACTCTAATCAGGAACAAAAAATCAGCGCAATAGGTAAATTCATTGCTTGGAACTTCCTTAAGACTAAAGACTACACAAAAAGAGTGAAAACGGGATATTATCTAACTCCTGAGTACCACGTTCAGCTAAGTCTTCAACTCTAACAAACCGAATCGAAAAGCGTTGTTTACCCGCGCTAATTTCAGGGTAGTAGTTCACCTCTTCAGGAAGCTCAATACGTAATAACTGATAATCGCGTTTAGTGTTTAAACCCGCTTGAAAAAAACCATCTTCGGCAACGACCTCTTCACTATCGCGGCTTTCACGTATTAATTGCAAGACAATTTCAATCGCATCATACGCCATAGAGTATGGTTCAACCCATTGAATGAGGTCATCAACTCGCTTTTGTTGTGCTTGATGTACCCAATAATTAAATAGCGGCACATCAAAACCATTCATATTACCCGCAATCCCTGCACGTTGTCTGAGTAGATTTAAGAAGGCATGACGTTTTAGATGTTGCCCTAATTGCCCTCTAAAGCTATAAATTTGCTTGGCTTTCTCTTCAAGACGCGCTAATACTTTTTTTAAACGATCTGCATCAACACCTTCTAGCTCAGAAAGACGGCGTACCGCTTGGCTTTGCCAGTCGAGCATACTAAGCAACGCATTTTTAACATCAAGACGAGAGGATAAGTTATATAACTCCAGCAACACCACAACAGCTGCCTGACAGTTGTCAGGACTAGGATCAGCAAGATGAGTTTTAAAGCGTTTAACTAAAAATTCTAAACGCAAAAATAAACGGATTTTTTCATTCAGTGGTTGTTCGTACACTGCCATAACAGCTTTTCCTAGCATTGCAAAGTATTAAGTAGGTAGATCCAATAGAGGTACAAGTATAACAGAACTTTAGAAGTCAGGATAAGCTAATAAAACTATCATGAAGTGAATCTAGTTGCCGCAGTAGGCTCGCTTTTGAACCACTATTATCCAAAATATGAGTTGCATATTTTAAACGCTGTTCACGACTTACTTGCTTATCCATAATGGATTGGATTATTTTAATATCGAGTCCATCTCGTTGTTGCACCCTCTGAATTTGTTGCTCAGGCAAGCAATCAACGACTATAATTTGATCAAACAAACCCCTATAGTGTTTTTCTATTAACAAGGGAATATCAGCAATAATATAGGGCAATCCATTAGCACTAGTGCTTTGTTGCAGTTTATTTTTAATCTCAAGGTATATTTTAGGATGTAAAATGGCTTCGAGTTGTTTTAACTTACTAGCATCAGAGAAAACTTGTTTTTTAAGCGCGAGGCGATCTAATGAGCCATCTTGTTGCAATAATGCATTACCAAAGATTGTGGTAATTTCACTAAGTGCTTCTGAATTAGGCTTAACAACATCATGAGCAATCTTATCAGCATCAATAATAGTAATGCCTTTGCGTGTAAACGCATTAGTAACGGTGCTTTTGCCACAGCCAATACCGCCTGTTAAGCCTATTTTGATCATTTAACAGACCTGTTCGAATAATATCTCTGTTTGTAACCGATTCTATTGATAATATAAGGAACGTGCACGGAATAACTTCCCGAAGTTCTAACGCAGAATTTTTATTTCAGATGGGATGAACTCATGAGGCGCATAGTCACTCTACGCAACGAATGAGATCATCCAAGCTGAGATAAAAAGGCAAGTTAGAGATCGGGAAGTTGTTTCGTGCACGTTCCTAAGTAGTTAATACAGGAAAAATCATCTCAGAAGTATCAACCACCCTTCAAGAATCCCCTTGAAATATAAAAAGGGAAGCCTGAGAGCTTCCCTTTTTGAGAGTGTTTACTAACTTCTTAAAGCCGAAGAGTCAAAAGACTCCGATCTTATTTTAGGCGGTATTTAACACCCATCGTTAATCTTTTATTAATATCATCCTCACCTGTTGATTTAGAAAGTTTAGCAGTGATATTAAAATCTAGCTGATTAGTAAGCTCGTAGTTAAATGCTGACGTAAACGTGTTCGCCGTAGTACTACCTGCATCGTCCAACTTATTATAGCTCAATAACCACTTGTTTTCCCAATCAATCATATCGGTCAATTCATGAGTCAGTGACATTGCATTATTGAAAATATAGCTCTTACTATTATCTTTTAATGTAGTCGTAAAAATAGCCTCATTTGAGAACTGCATCTGATTACTTAAAGGCCGATGATATTCTGCACCCACTTCAACTGCAGGTTTGCCAGTTTCACCATCATAGTCGCTTAATACAGCGCCAATACCAGCACGCACTAACCAGCCATGCTTACGCGTAGAGATACTTTCTTGAGTTAAAACATCGTATGCCCTAATAGTCCCCGATGCGCCGAGAGAGGATCCTAGCGCTTTTTCTATATCACCAATCCAATATTGATTATAATCTCTAGCACCGTGCCTACTACGATACTGCTCTTTTTTGGCAATAATGACAGCAACCGCCTGATAAACAGAGTTCTCAGGGTCTGATCTTAAAACACCTTTGTTGCGTAATGCTTGAATAACGCGGATAGCGCGTGCCATAGGGGTCACATTAACCACACGTCCATAGCCAACCCCTATTGTTGCTTTAGTAAAGGGCTTATCTTGACCTTTTTTTGCACCTACTTCACCTTTCCCATACCAGAAAGACCCTTTACTGCCTGGTTGGAAATAGTTATCGACCGTTGCAGAACCTAGTAATTGGTACTTAGATGCCGTCTTATCGCCGTCATTTTTTCCACGAGAGCGAGAACCTTCGCCTGAAAAATCTAATTTAGTATTACGATCAGGAGAGCTAAAAACTTTTGCATAATCTAGTGATAAATCTAAATCATAGCTAGTTTGTCCTTGGTTTCCATTACCAATATCAAAACTACCAGTCACATAAGCATCTTCATAAGAAGAAGTAGCCTCCTGATAACTAAACAATGATGGCTCAGCCATAACAGGTGCTACAAGGGATGCGGAAAATGCTAATGTAGTAGCAGATAATAAAATAGTTTGCTTGTTCATTTTACTTTCTCTTTCTTAAATATTATTTAAAATAGAGTTATTTCTACAAAAGTATCCTTATAAAACAATTACTTATTTGAAATAATAGTTTTTCATCTATTTTAGGAGTATTGATTCATGATCGATTTAAAATCAACCATTTACATAAGAATGATAAAACTAGCCTTCCATCTAAGTATTAGCGTTATAACTATTTATTCATAAAAACAAGTCTAATAACTAGGTTCTGTTGGCATTTGGTTATATTTTTACTTTTTAGTCGATTATTGGCTTCTGTCAAGGCAAAAAATAAGCGCATAGCAGAAGAACTACAAGGTTATTTTTTAGTGCAAAGAAAAAGGAAAAGCGACAATAAAGGGGAGACAATCATCAAATATCAACAAAGCCTAAGTAGGAGCCTATAATAAATCTAACCAAATTTTCGACGTTTATTTTTTAAACTTCAAGACATTGTTGAGGCACAGAGCAGGCTACATAACGATAACAGTAGCATAGAAGATCAGAAAATAAATGGCTATACTCCACTTCTTGGGCAACAACAAAATGTTAGATTTATTATGTCCTCCTACTTACCCTTTTAAGGTTATTAAAGTTATAAATCATCACCATTGATGATAGTCGCTTTGTTGCAAAATAACAAAAGCGCGTGATAAAAAAAACAGTCTTTTCTATTGTTTTTATCTATCAAAGGAAAGACTCACTTTATAACGACACTTTATCGGAAAAATACGCTTGTTTATCGGTATATGTTTTGATTTTACGATAGAAATAATAAGGACTGTGCTCCTATAGTATAAAAACAATGTTAAGGAAGTTCCAAGTAATGAATTTACCTATATTGCGCTGATTTTTTATTCCTGATTGGATTATCTCAAGAGGCGCATAGTTGCTCTACGCAACGATTGAGATGATTCAAGCAGGAGTAAAAGGACAAATAAGATGGGTAAAATCATTGCTTGGAACTTCCTAACACCAAAATACCAATACCTTGCATGTATCTCTTAACTATTACGGTACAAACATCGAGCATATTCAATCATCTATTTGTC
>DRMS01000347.1 GCA_011322515.1 Leucothrix mucor | reverse complement strand
GGTTATTTGCCATGACGTTATTTGTCCCGCCTTAAGTTGGTAGCCGCTGTAACAACACTAGCACTAATAACCTGAAATTTTTTATTAGTCGCGATTACTTTGCTATTCCCAAAAATCTTTTTCAACTTAGCCGAATAATGCAAATGTCGATTGCCAACAATCCATAATTCACCGCCTTTCTTTAAGCGTTTTGCACTCTGTGTAAACATGCGCCAAGCGATTTGGTCGCCGATGCTGTGTTGTTGATGAAAGGGTGGATTGCAAAGAATTAAATCAACGTCACGATCAGACAATTGGCTTAAACAGTCGCTGACAATAAAGTCACTTTGTGCATCATCTTTATAAATTTTTTCATAATTCATTTTGGCTGATGCGACCGCCATATAGGATTCATCTAAAAAACTGATATTGCTTTGGGGGTAATAGCGTTGAGCAATAAGACCTAATACGCCATTTCCGCAGCCAAGATCTACAATATGTTGGGCTGGCGGGAGTTTTTTAAACTGTTCTAGCATCAACAGACTACCAAAATCAAGTTTATCTTTTGAAAACAGATTGGCGTGATTACTGAGGTGAATACCAAGTGATTTTACGTGGTAATCCTTGGGGTAGGGTGGTTTGATTTCGGTGTTGGATTTTTCGTATTGAACAAAAATTAAACGAGCCTTTTTCTTTGCTAATGAGGTTGTGGTTGTGCCAAGTATTTTCTCAAAAAGGGTTAAGGTAGAGGTATGAATATTGCGTGTCATAGCGGCAGCAATAATGTGTGATTCTGCATTGATATGTGCTTTTAGTTTGATTAACTGATCTTCTAATAAAGCACTGGTTTTAGGTATTTTGATTAGCACCGTATTAAAGATTCCCCTAGGTGCTTCTGTACTGGGGATAAATTGATACGCTGATTTTAACTGATTTAGTTGGATATTATGCGTGCTAGAACGCTGATTAATATAGGAGTCTGACCATGACTGTGGCGCATAGGCATTAAGACAGGTTGCCAGTGCGCCAAATTGGTCATTGATAATAAGCAATTTGCTCGCTTCGCTTAGGATATTTTCTTGATGCAGATGATTTAATAAATATTCATCGGCAGCATCCCAAGCGCGTAGCGTCTGCTTTTTTTGTAGTGGCAAACGCTGTAGTTGATAGGTGCCATAGGGTGTTTGCAAGTGCTCATTAACAGAAGTCATGGATTATTTTTCTAAGATCTGTAGACCATTAGCTCCATCGGCAATAAAGAGCTTGTCACTGGTTGATGCAACATCACCAATATCTCCAAGGTCATAACTACGTGCCGCTACTGTGTGGATATTAGTTAAATCAGATAGATCAAGTAGTTGCAGAGTTTCTTCAGAACTAATAAACAAGGTTTTATCATCTGCCGATAGTGAAATTTTGCTTTGCATAGATTCTACATGACCTCCATTATAAGTGCTTAGCTGGCTAATATTATTAGGGTTATCGACATTAAAAATAGTGATATTTTGCTGGTCAGAAACAAATAATTCTTTGCCTGAATGGGAGAGTAATAGTTCGGAGTAGTCATAGGGCATAGGGGTAGTACTAACAAAGTCATTGCTTGGATTATTAATATCATAAATAACAATTTCTTTAGGTGAATCAGGCGATATATAAAATAGTGTTTGACCATCATTTGATATTGCTGATTTGCCTGACTTTAGATCAAATAAAGCAACAATATTTGATTTATTACTAATATCAACAATTTGCGTTATATCAAAGTCTTGTATGACTGCAATTGTTTCATTATCTGATAGGCTAAAACTATCAGCGCCATTCATCTGCATTGAGCTGATAATATGTATATCATTTCTATTGCTAATATCAATAATTAAGAAATTACCGCCATCAACCGCGTAAAGCAGGTTTTCATCCTTGCTTAGTTTGCTTTGCGTAAATTCGCCTGAGTTTATTGAAGATAGCTTGGTAAGGTTATTAAGATTAGATGCATCAAGAGTGATGAGTCCATTTTCATCGCCAATAAAGACGGTATTTCCATTGTCTGCAACTGCAACCGAGCTAGCATACGAGGTACTGTATTTTGCTAGCGTGTTGAGACTGTATAGAGGTTCTCCGATATAACTGCTTTTATACGTTTTTCCATTAGCTGTTGTTTTTGTATGAATAATACCCATGTTTTTTGCTAAATATAGGTTAAATTTAGTGCTTAGATTTGTTGTCGTCGTTACAGTACAGTCAAGTTTAATAAGGTCAGAAAAAATTTTGTAAGCGGTGGTAAAACTTGCTAATTTTTCTGTGTAATTGCAAGAAGTGCTATCCCCATCATCATCGACCTCAGTGAAAAAGTTATCATTAACATCAATAGTAGCTAAGTGACTGGTAGTTTTGACTAGGATGTTATTTTTGTAGTCTTTAATCTCAATCGTATCACTTAATTTTTGATAAGTTGTATAATCACTTGATATGGCGTCATCAGTAGTTTCACGAATAATATGACCTGTTTTAGTGTAGTGAAAGGTGGTGAAGTCTTGAAGTGAAATAGAGCCATCAGCGGCTTCAGTATATTCTTTGTGAAGCTTTGAAATGGTTTTATTCGGAGTTAGATAATCCATAGCATTTATGAGAGTACTATTGCTAGAACTACTACCACCACCACCGCCACAGCTTGTTACAAACAAACTGATGATAATGCTTGCTGGAATAGATATTATTTTAATTTTAAACATGATTTCCCCGTAAGTTGTTTTTTTGTGATTGTTAAATTTCGCGCGATAGTAACATTAAATCATTAATTTTTTAACTTAAAATATAGATCATATCTAATTGTAAATTTACTTGTTATGACCTACTGCCTATGCAACACTCCTGCCCCATTTTTTAAAATGAAATAGCAATGTGAACGAACAAACTCTTTTCATCTTTCTTTTTGCCATCGCCATTGGCGCATACACTCAAACAGTAACGGGATTTGCTATGGGATTGATTATTATGGGGATTGTTGCCTCATTACAATTAATGCCGATTTCTTTTATAGCCGCAGTTATTAGCCTTACAGGGCTTACTAACGTCATACTGGCAGTGTACAAAAGTCATCATCATATTAACTGGCAACTAATTCGTATCATGATGATTGGCTTTATGCCCGCACTATTTGCGGGGCTTGCTCTGCTGTATTTTTTGGATAAAGCATCAACGCAATTATTACAACTTATACTGGG
>DRMS01000346.1 GCA_011322515.1 Leucothrix mucor | reverse complement strand
GCCCGCTGGGAAATATAATTTAAGATGATTACTTTATTAACGATATTAGGCAAAAACATTCAGACAAAGTGTTGATATAAACATGTTACTGTTTATAACGGATTCTGTTGATGACTCTTATCATAAAGTTATGGTAATTTTTATGGTTTATCATAACTAAAAATAGGTGATTTATCCGTTAACCACCATGAAATTTACACTACTTATTCGTATCTTTATATAGTTCAAACATATATCAGCTTCCTACAGCACCAACAGAATCCGTTATAAACAGATATTCTGAATGCTGACATTAAGGTTTTTTTTTGATAATATCCCGCCTTCTAGTTATCAGGAATAAAGAGTGATCAAGTCTTTATAATTTCTCTCCAAAATCTGCATAAGGAACGTGCACGGAATAACTTCCTGAAGTTCTAACACAGAATTTTTATTTCAGATTGGATGAACTCATGAGGCGCAGAGTTACTCTACGCAACAAATGAGATCATCCAAGCTGGGATAAAAAGGCAAGTTAGAGATCGGGAAGTTGTTTCGTACACGTTCCTAACGTAGTGATTGACTCCCGCAAGGGGTAATTTACGTGGAGCTTCCCATTGTCCGTAAAAGGCATGATGATAAGGAAGTTTCAAGTAAAGAGAATTAACTCTCTCGCGGCAACGAGGTTGAGGGTACGCCTCTGATCTACCACTACGGGTAAATTAAAGAGTAAGGTATTTTTCTTTCTACTGATGGATGCCAAGTGTAATACAAATTTTTAGATCAGCTCTTTTTACAACAATGGATTTATATGAATGGATATTAATAATCAGCTGGATGGACTAGCACAACGTCTAACATCTTTACTTCCACCCTCGATAAGTGAATTACAACAAGATGTGGAACAAAACCTGCGCTCTGGACTAGAAAGTGGTCTACGCAAGATGAATTTAGTCAGCCGTGAGGAGTTTGATGTGCAAACAGCTGTGTTACTACGTACTCGTGAAAAAGTTGAAAGACTGGAAAAACTTATTGATCAACTAAGCAGTAAACTAGAACCACAAGAATCTATACAAAAAAATAAATCCGAATAATTTTCTAGTTATGCGCTAAACTCCATGTATTAACCCTCATTACCAACATTGGCTTACCAGCTTAGGACAGGCGTCTTAATGTAGGTCGAGTAACGTTATCTCGCGATGCTTGACTAGCTGACCTACCTGTTAAGAGGTTTCAAACAATGAATCTATCTATATTGCACAGATTTTTTGTTCCTGATTGAAACATATCAAGAGGCGCATAGTTGCTCTACGCAACGATTGATAGAATTCAAGCAGGGAAAAAAGGACCAATAAGTGGGTAAACCCATTGCTTGGAACCTCCTTAGTTGCCCCGCCTTAAAATTGGTAACCTCAACATTTATAGTTAATCTTATGAACATCAACCAGAAATTATTAATCCTATTTACCTTTTTCTTTTTTTTCTCTAGTAATCTTGCCTTAGCGGGCCCCAATGAAGATTTGCGAGCGGCTTATAAACGCAAAGATTATCGTACTGTGTTTCGAATCGCTTCTGAGTTTGCTAAAAAAGGTGATCCTGCGGGACAGTATATTTTAGGCGAACTTTATATGCAGGGTCAGGGTGTAAAGAAAAATGCTTGGACAGCAGGTCAATGGTATAAAAAAGCAGCGGATAAGCAGCACCCAATCGCCATGTATGCGATTGGTTCTATGTACGCTACAGGTGTTGGTGCAAAGAAAAATCCTAAACTAGCATTTCAGATGTATACCAAAGCAGCGGCTAAAGGTATCCCTGATGCTTATCGTGGGCTAGGGATTATGTATGAAAATGGACACGGTACTAAAAAGAATATGGGCGCGGCAATTCATTGGTATGAAAAAGCAGCTCAAAAGGGTATGACGGATGTGCAGATTATGCTGAGTGAGCGCTTCTTAAATGGTGCAGGCGTGCAGCGCAATTTTGGAAAAGCCTTTTTATATGCCAAAAAAGCTGAAAAGTCAGGCAATCCTGGGGTTAATTATTTACTAGGGCTTATGTATGCAAATGGTATGGGAACCAAGAAAAATCCCTATCATGCGTTTAGAAATATGAAAATTGCAGCCGATAAAAAAGTGGTATCTGCTTATTACAGTTTAGGCGCAATGTATATTAAAGGCTTAGGCGTTAAGAAAAACCCCTACCATGCCTTCCAATGGTTTAAAAAAGCAGCGCAAAAAAATATCCCACTCGCGCAACATAATCTGGGCTTAATGTACCTAGAAGGTAAAGGCACTAAGAAAAATCCATATCACGCCTTTCAATGGCTTTCAAAATCAGCCAGAAAAGGATTACCAGCATCCATGTTTTTGCTAGGTGATTTATATGTGGATGGCATTGGGGTTAAAAAGAATCATGGACAGGCGTTAGCATGGTATCGAAAAGCTGCCGCCAAAGGCGTTCCACTTGCTATTTATAGTGTTGGTGCCATGTATGCCAATGGCTATGGTGTAAAGCGTGATTTGCGTCAGGCGAGAATATGGTTTCAGAAAGCGGCTAATAAGAAAGTACCTGCGGCACGAAAGGCGTTACAGCGTTTGAATGCAGCTCATAAATAATATTTCTAGCAATATTTACAGCCTCCTTGAGCAAATGGACTATCAACTTAAGAGTTCCTAAAATAATTTGGACTACCAATTTAAGACGGGACAAATCCTGCGTAGGTCGGGTTAGCTTATCAAGCGTAGCGAGGTAACGTAACCCGATGCAATACCCAGCAAGTTGCACAATGCTTGTCGGGTTACGTTTTTTTTTGCAATCAAAAAAATCTAACCCGACCTACAATTCCAGCCAAGCAACTGTCCCATGTTAAATTGGTAGCCTAAATACTAAATAGCTTTTAACTGCGTAACATCCATTTTTAAGATACTTTCTTATTTGCAACTACTTCGGCCAGTCGAAGCAATTTTCCTTTATATAAGTACCCGCGCTGAATTTCTTCTACCACAATCCCATCAGGCTGTTTGTTATCTTCAACCACCTCGCTCACCCGCATAGTATATGGATCAACCGTCTGACCAATAGCGCCTACAGCAATAACCTCATGGCTATTCAATAGTAGCTCTAGTCGCCTCAAAGTCATTTCTAGTCCTTCTTGCAGTCCAAGACGAAACTCCCGTGATGCTTTGCGTTCCATCAGTGGTGGCTTAAAGTGGTGTAGACTGGCAACGGTTGCTCGCAAACGATCATTAATATCAATGACTTCACCTAATAGGTCTTTTTTTGCCCGTGTCACGGCATTATTGCGATTAGTATCGTGCCGTTCCAGTTCTTTGCTCAGTTGTTTATTGCCACCCTGCAGAGTATCTAGTAGGTTGGTGAATTGTCCCAGTGCATCTTTTTGCTGACGGGCATCTTTTTTCACCTCTGATTTTAAAGCAGAGAGTTCACTAAACAACTGATAGAGGTCAACCTGTCTGTCAGTATTCTCAAGCGTCTCAATATTTTCAGAAGTGAACTGTTCTTCTTGTTGCAAAAAATCTTCAAATTGCGCTAATAATTGTTCATTTTGTAATTGCAAAATTTTATCCCAATAGCTTTTGTACTAACTGTAATGAAGGAGGATGTAATGATGTTTCAGGCAATAACACGCTTAAATCTTCCTGATCAGGCAATGTAATATCTAGCAAGTCATATTTTAAACGTTTTTTTTGGGTTTCCAATTGCTCAAATGCCTTGCGTATTTTCTTAAATTGTTCAGGTTCATGATCTGGAGGATATTGTTGTAATAACGTTG
>DRMS01000345.1 GCA_011322515.1 Leucothrix mucor | reverse complement strand
TGTTTGCTATGACGTTACTTGTCCCGCCTTAAGTTGGTAGCCTAAATTACTATGCCCCGCTTTTCGGGTACGAACAACCTATTAGATTTATTTTATCAGGGTACTTAGGAATGAACACAAAACAACATCCCGATCTCTAACTTGCTTTTTTGTCCCAGCTTGGATGATCTCATTCGTTGCCTAGAATGACTATGTGCCTCATAAGCTCATCCAATCTGAAATAAAAATTCTGCGTTAGAACTTCGGGACGTTATTCCGTGCTCGTTCCTTAGCACATGTACTCCCCCGCTTATTCGCGATATAATCGCGCCTTTCGCCCACTTCAATTACTATAAAATAAATAACACTTATGGATAAGATTTACGACCCAAGCAATATAGAACAACGCTGGTACACTCACTGGGAAGATCAAGGCTATTTTAGCCCTTCTGATGACAATGACAGCGATCCTTACTGTATTATGATCCCTCCTCCGAATGTTACAGGCACCTTGCATATGGGTCACGCCTTCCAAGATACGATTATGGATGCACTTATCCGCTATCACCGCATGAAGGGGCATAATACCTTATGGCAACCTGGTACGGATCATGCGGGTATCGCCACGCAAATGGTGGTTGAGAGACAACTCAATGCAGAAGGCAAAAATCGCCATGATTTAGGGCGTGAAAAATTCATAGAAAAAGTCTGGGACTGGAAAGAAGAATCAGGTGGACAAATAACCAAACAATTACGCCGTTTAGGTGCATCACCTGACTGGTCGCGTGAGCGCTTTACGATGGATGAAGGGTTATCAGAGTCAGTCCAAGATGTGTTTGTACAGCTTTATAATGAAGGTCTCATTTATCGTGGTAAACGCCTTGTCAACTGGGATCCTGTTCTACACACCGCGCTCTCCGATATTGAAGTCATCGCCGAAGAAGAGGATGGCTTTATGCATCATGTACGCTATCCCTTTGTTGAAGGCGATGGCTTTATGGAAATTGCCACCACACGACCTGAAACCATATTGGCGGATGGCGCATTAGCCGTAAGTGAAGGCGATCCACGCTATACGGATGTGATCGGCAAAGAAGTCTGGGTTCCCATGACGGATCGTAAAATACCCATTGTTGTTGATGACTATGTTGATCCTGAATTTGGTACAGGGTGCGTAAAAATCACCCCTGCCCATGATTTTAATGACTGGGAAGTCGGTCAACGTCATGATATGGAAATTATCAACCTACTCACTCCTTCCGCGACGATGAACAATAATGTACCTAAAGCCTATCGTGGTCTGGATCGCTTTGATGCGCGCAAGAAAATATTGGAAGACTTGGATGAAGCGGGTCTATTAGTCAAAATAGAACCACATAAACTCAAGCCGCCACGCGGAGATCGTTCAGGGGTTATTGTAGAGCCTTATTTAACCGACCAATGGTATGTCAAAGTAGAGGCTCTAGCTAAACCTGCGATTGAAGCGGTGGAAGATGGACGCATTAAATTCGTTCCTGATAACTATAAAAATATGTACTTTAGCTGGATGCGCGATATTAATGATTGGTGCATCTCACGCCAACTTTGGTGGGGACACCGTATTCCTGCATGGTATGACGATGCCTCTGAACAACTCTATGTGGGTAAGTCGGAAGCCGAAGTGCGTGAAAAACATCAGTTAGGTGATGAAATTGTATTACGCCAAGATGAGGATGTTTTAGACACTTGGTTCTCCTCGGCACTATGGCCCTTCTCTACCTTAGGATGGCCTGAAAAAACCGATGCACTACAAACATGGTATCCCACTAGCGTACTCGTCACAGGCTTTGACATTATCTTCTTCTGGGTTGCCCGCATGATTATGTTTGGCATGAAGTTTATGGATGGTGAAGTGCCATTTAAAGAAGTCTATATGCATGGTCTAGTGCGCGATGGCGACGGACAAAAAATGTCAAAATCCAAAGGCAATGTCATTGACCCCTTGGATGTTATTGATGGTATTTCCTTAGAGGATTTACTCATCAAACGCAGTAGCAATATGATGCAACCGCATCTTGCAGAGAAAATTAAAAAAGCTACCAAACAGCAATTTCCTGATGGTATTCCAGCTTATGGAACCGATGCAATGCGCTTTACCTTTGCCTCGCAAGCCTCTAATGGGCGGGATATTCGTTTTGACTTACAGCGCATCGAAGGCAACCGTAACTTCTGTAATAAAATCTGGAATGCAGCACGTTATGTGCTTATGCAAACCGACGATAAAGATGTGGGATTAAATCCCAATGATCCACTGGAGCTATCCTTAGCAGATCGCTGGATCCTGTCACAACTGCAATCAACAATCGACGAAGTGACCGAACATTTTGATAAATATCGCTTTGATCTTGCTGCAAAAGCACTCTATGAATTTACTTGGGGACAATACTGCGATTGGTATTTAGAGCTTTCTAAACCTGTTTTATTCTCAGATGACGGTAGCGATGCAGAAAAACGTGGCACACGTCACACCTTAGTGAGCGTATTTGAAACACTATTACGCTTACTGCACCCAATTATGCCCTTCATTAGTGAAGAAATTTGGCAAACCATTAAGCCCCTAACCAATAAAACAGACGACACCATCATGCTCGCCGCCTACCCTATTGCAGATAATAATTTAATAGATGCAAAAGCAAATCAACAGCTTGAATGGGTAAAACACTTTATTATGGGGGTTCGTAAAATCCGCTCTGAAATGGATATTAAGCCAAGTAAAGCCTTGCCTATTTTACTGCAAAACTGGACTGCTACCGATAAAGAAATCTTTGATAAAAATGCACTATTTATTAATGCACTCGCTAAAATTGATACTTCAAAATGGCTAGAAGAAGGTGCAGATGCGCCAGAATCAGCCACCGCATTAGTCGGTGAAATGAAAGTGCTAATTCCACTTGCAGGCATTATCAACAAAGATGCTGAAACGGCACGATTAAGTAAAGAAATTGAGAAAATTCAGAAAGGTCTACAAGGATTGCAAGGACGTTTGAATAATCCTAATTTTACCGATAAAGCCCCTGAGAAGGTGGTGAATCAAGTACGCAAACAGGCTGAAGAACAACAAGCGGCTGTAGCACAACTTGAAGAACAACTTGTTAAAATTCAGGCGATGTAATTTCTATTAAAAGCTATCTACAGTTTTTCAAATAAATAATTTCCTGATAAAAGGAGTGAAAACTTCAGCTTTTCAGTCATTAAGATGAAATTGGCTACCAACTTAAGGTGGGGCAAGTAAAAGTCATAGCAAACAACCCGCACCCTTCGACAAGCTCAGGGAACTAGCCCTTCGGTAGACTCAGGACACCACTTCCTGAGCTTATCGAAGGGTGCGGAAATTTAATAAATGAATGTCTATATAAAGGGATATATACAATCATTGCGCCCGTTAATAGTTATTTTCCTACGCTTCATCTCGATCATTATAAGCATTCAATTCCGCTAATAACTCCTCGGGGATTTTCATCGCCTTTGCTAAATCATCCAAATACTGACGTTCTTTTTCATTTTCTTTATCAGTAACTACCGCTGAAACCAGATAAATTTCAGCTGCTTTAGCTTCTTCACCTTCTGCAAGCGCTGCTATTGCTTCAATATCCAACGGTTTAGCTAATTCTTCTTCAATAATTTTAGCCGTATCACCTTCTAAGCCTAGATTTTTTATTTGCTTATTAATCTCAGCCATTTCTTCATCGCCGACATGACCATCTGCTTTTGCCGCTGCAATCATGGCGGTTAGTAAAACAACGCTACGTTGCTGTGCTTCTTTATCTTTCAACTCATTAATGGGCATCACATTGCCTGAATTAGCGAAACCATTTTTTTCTTGATAAATTTGATAGGCTTTCCATGCTACCCCACCAATGGCAGCTATGCTACCTAGCTTGATTGCCGAACCTGTTACTTTTCGCCCTGTCTTTGTGCCTAGCAATATTGCTAATGCACCTGCTGCTATGGCGCCTGTTTTCATCCCAGATAGAGTTGCTTCACGCGTTGCACCTGAGCTATCTAAGTTTAGTTTATCTTCTGCGATTGATTGACCTTTTTCAGCCAGTTCACGCCCTGCTTTTAGTAATTCATCTAGAAATGTTTGTGTATTCATAATACTTCTCCTTTAATTTTGCGCGGGGATTTATATAATAAAGTTACTCCAATAATGATATTAGAAACCCTAAACTTGCAGATTTAACCATGGCTACCAACTTAAGGCGGGACAAGTAACGTCATGGCAAATAACTCGCACCCTTCGACAAGCTCAGGGAACTAGCCCTTCGGTAGACTCAGGACACCGCTTCCTGAGCTTGTCGAAGGGTGCGGGTAAATAACAGAAACATGAAATGTCCCGCCTTAAACTGCTAGCCTTAACTATGATTAAAGATGGTATCAATTACCCTATGAGTCAAGCACTTGCTTAACAAAAGGAATGGTTATTTTTGCTTTTTTCTGTAAACTTTCTCGATCAAGCCTATCAAGGATTTTAAGTAAAGATTCCATATCGTGCGGGTAGCGCTTATAAATATAGTCGATAACACGATCATCAAGGATAAAACCTCGTTGCTGAGCTCTTGATTGCAATATTTTTGGCTTTTCTTGATTAGACAATGCAATTATCTGGTAGCTCGACCCCCCTATCAGGCGTAAGGAAAGATCAGGGAAGTGGCATTTTAGGTTACTCGGGGTTTCCGTTGCGCTAAACAATAAACGCTGCCCTGAACTAAGCGCACTATTAATAAGCTTAAGTAATGCTTTTTCCCAATTTCTATTGCCCAAAACCACATCAATATCATCAATAACAATCAAATCCGAGTTATGCAAGCCTGATAATATCCGTATTCCATAAAGTGATAATGCTTTTAATGGCAAGTAACTAGCATGCAACCCTTGCTCTGCTAGCTGATAACAACATGCTTGCAATAAGTGTGATTTACCACTTTTTTCTTCTCCCCAAAGAAAAATCTGCTGAATCCCTATAGTTTGTAATGCCTCTGAGAAGGCCTTTAAGGTAAAATAGGTTTGGCTATTTTGATCATTGGAGTAAAAAGAGGAGAAGCGCAATCCATCACGCAGTGCTATTTTTAATGTTAATTGTTTTGACATAATTCGATAATTCCTTAGAAACACTAAAAAAATAAAATGCCTGCCCAATAGGCTAAGGAACGAGCACGAAACAACTTCCCGATCTCTAACTTGCTTTTTTATCCCAGCCCAGATGATCTCATTCGTTGCGTAGGGTGACTATGCGCCTTATGAGTTCATCTAATCTGAAATAAAAATTCTGCGTTAGAACTTCGGGAAGTTATTCCGTGCTCGTTCCTAACTTTATTTCTTTACAGCCCCTTAGGAAGTTCCAAGCAATAATTTTACCCACCTTATTTGTGCTCTTCTGCCCCCGTTTGAATCATCTCAATCGTTGCGTAAAGCGACTATGCGCCTCTTGAGATACTCCAATCAGAAACAAAAAATCAGCGCAATATGGGTAGAATCATTACTTGAAACTTCCTTATGTTTGGTAAATTTTACTGCCTTTATACTTTTTATGCGCATGGCGCAACAACACCGCTAAGACAGCAAACACGGGTAATGCTAATAGAATACCAAAAAAGCCAAAAAGTTGCCCCCCTGCTAATACAGCAAAAATAACCGCTACAGGATGCAAACCAATGCGGTCACCGACTAGAATGGGGGTTAAAAACATTCCTTCTATCATTTGTGCAATGCCAAAGACGAAAAACACCCAGAATAGACTTATTAGCTCGCCTGTTTGAAATAATACCGCTACGCCTGCAATTAGAACACCAATAATCAAGCCCATATAAGGAATAAAGCTTAGTAGCCCTGCAAATAAGCCGATTAATAATGAAAACTCTACGCCAACAATGCTTAAACCAATACTATAAATAATACCTAGTGCTAACATTACTAACATTTGACCCCGCAAAAAAGCACCTAATACCTCATCAGATTCTTGTGCTAATTGCACTACTTTACTTTCGATAGAACGCGGCAAGATGTCATGCAGATACTTAACAAGGTGATCCCAATCACGTAACAGGTAAAAAGTAATCACAGGAATTAAAATAATATTTGCCAACCAACCCGCAACCACTAGCCCCGAATGCGATATAGTACGAATAAGCCCTTTAATAAAACCACCTGCATTAACCCATTCTTTGATAAAGGTTTCTTTTAATTGCTCAACTTCCAAAGTAGGTAGCGTTACCCCAAGCTTGGTTTGTACTGTCGGCTGTAAGTTGGTCACTAGCCAATCAAGATAATCAGGCATTCGAATCAAAAAACTACCTAGTTGTTCTTTTAATAGTGTGATTAAAAATACCATTAAAGGTCCTAGCACAGCAAATAGCAATAAGAACACTACAACCACCGATAGAGTTCTTGTGAGTCTTGTTTTTTCTAATCGATCAACCAGAGGATCACCCAAATAGGCAAGCAGAGCAGCGGAGATAAAAGGAAGGAGAATAGGTGCAAGCAGATAAAGCAAAAAAACAAAAATGGTGATAATGGCCAACCAGAACCAGCGTGTACTTTGTGTCATATTATTTAGTCGTTGCTTGCTTGTATTTTACAAAACATTTCAACCAAAGAATAACATATAAAGTACCGCTAACAACGGTTGTTACAACAATCATGATCATTAACAAATTAAAAAACAGGATGGGGGTAGGCGAGATTGCTAGATTAAACATATGCAGTAGTACGAGCATAATCAATAAGGCGGTATTGACTTTGCTAATAAACAAAATTCTCATTTTTAGTTCATTAGTCATTAATTTATAGAGCATTAGCCCAACCACAATAATAGCATCTCTTGCAACAATTAGAACAACCAGCCATTGTGGGACGATACCTTTTATACCCAGAACGATAAAAATAAAAACCAGCAAAAGCTTGTCTGCAATAGGATCTAAAGTAGCTCCTAGCTCAGACTCCCAATGAAATTTACGTGCGATGTAACCATCCAAACCATCACTAATACCTGCTAGTAGCATAAATAAAAATGCAGTTTGCCAATCATCTTCCAATATATAATAAATAACGGGAATCACTAGAAATATTCGGAATGCACTTATTATATTAGGTATATGATGAAGCATATTTATTATTTCTCTAATTATCTGGGGTCATATAATTATAGGTGAAGATTAATAAAATATAGTAGTGTGTTTTGAGGTGCTATAAAATTTAGACTTAGTTTGATTGCTAGCTAAAAAGGCTTCCAGAAAAGGCTGACGCAAGGTGGCAATACGCTAAGGAACGCGCACGAAACAACTTCCCGAAGTTGTTCCGTGCTCGTTCCTAACAGGGGTAATATAAGCAGGGGGTTATCAATTTAACATAGAACAGTTGTTTAGCTGAGATTGCAGCTATTTGCGCGTTTATTTTCTTGCAGTCTAACCTACGCAGAATTTTTTTTTCCTTATAAGTAGAGACTTCAAAAAAGTCAAGTTACCTTATTCGGTAGGTATTTTATTTCTGATTGGATTATCTCAAGAGGCGCATAGTTACTCCAATAAGGAATAAAAAATCAGCGCAATATATAGATATTCATTTATTAAATTTCCGCCCCCTTCGACTCCGCTCAGGGAGCTGTACCCTGAGCGGAGTCGAAGGGGGCAATTATTTATGTGAAAAACTATAGGTAAATTCATTACTTGGAACTTCCTGAGTCGCTCTTTATTTAAAACCCAGTACATCCTGCATATCATAAACACCATTTTCATCGCCATCTTTTGCGGCTACCCAAATAGCAGAGCGCACTGCGCCTTTGGCAAAGGTCATACGGCTAGATGCTTTATGAGTAATCTCAATGCGCTCACCAATATCGGCAAACATAACGGTATGTTCACCCACTATATCTCCTGCACGTATACTCTGAAAACCAATGCTTTTAGGATCTCGCTCGC
>DRMS01000344.1 GCA_011322515.1 Leucothrix mucor | reverse complement strand
GCGAACATCGCGGAGTAGGTGATCGGTATTGTTTATGGCTTGTTGTTGCTGGTTTCTTTTCGGAATACCATTTAGCCACTCCACAATCTGTGTCCACAGCCAAATTTTTACTTTTGTAAACATGGCTACTTCCTTTGGTGTCTCTAGATTAGGTATTCTTCAGTAGGTCATTGATAACTAACCTTAATCCTCAATAAAAAAAGACCTCGGGGTGATCGGTAAAAAAGTCTAAACTACTTTCTTTCTGATGAAGAAGACCTCTATTTTTATTTTATTTGTTGTTATTTATGTACGTGTCACTACAAAAGTTAGATCAAAATTACTTATTTGCAAATTTTTATGGGAAATAAAGGGGAATTATTTGCAGAATAATATTGACATTAGAAAGTTAGAATATTATTATATATGGATATTAGCCAGTAGGTGGCTTAATACTCCTCCATCCTCCTTTGGTGGTATTTATGCGGTCTTTATGATCGCATTTTTTTTGCCTGCTATTTTTTCATCTGTAAAATATCCAAAAAGCCAGAATTAGAGCTTGAGTCAAGCGATAGATTCCAATAGAATGCCCCGTTCTTTGAATAGGCGCCATTTTGGGGCTTGTTATAACTAATACTATGCAATAATGATTAGTCATATTTATATTATTATTCATAAGCTTCATTTCTGGAGAATTTTGAGATGGGAACGTTTACTGCAAAGCCTGCAGAAGTAAAGCGCGACTGGTTTGTCGTGGATGCAGAAGGTAAAACCTTAGGTCGTTTATCAAGTGAAATCGCATTGCGTTTACGTGGCAAACACAAGCCAGTTTATACGCCGCATGTTGATACAGGTGACTATATTGTTGTTATCAACGCAGAAAAAGTTCGTGTCACTGGACGTAAAGCAACGAATAAAATGTATTATAACTTCACTGGCTATATTGGTAATTTAAAATCAATTAGCTTTGATAAATTGATGGATAAAGCGCCTGAGCGTGCTATTGAATTAGCCGTAAAAGGTATGTTGCCAAAAGGTCCTTTAGGGCGTGAAATGTATAGAAAATTAAAAGTCTATGCAGGGTCTGAGCATAACCACCATGCGCAACAGCCAATTCCTTTGGAATTATAAGTATCTAGACTCTGAAAATGGTCGCACACATATAGCAAAAGCTATTAATCCATAGGCTGATAGGCTGATATTTTGTTGTTCAGGAGACCAACAAATATCCACTCAAATTAAATTCACCTATGAGTCAATATCTAGCACTCTCTATATGCATGAGCACTGATAGGATCTAGATAGCAACTAAATTAAAGATATAAGAGATTAAATAGAATGGCCGATACACAATACTACGGAACGGGTCGACGCAAATCATCATCTGCGCGTGTTTTCATGAAAATGGGAGCGGGGGATATTATAGTAAATAAACTGCCTATAGATGAGTATTTTGGTCGTGAAACATCACGCATGGTTGTTCGCCAAGCTCTTGATACTGCTGAAATGAATGATAAGTTTGATATCATGGTAACAGTAAAAGGAGGGGGCGATAGTGGTCAAGCTGGTGCAATTCGTTTGGGTATTGCGCGAGCATTGCTTACTTTTGATGAAAGTCTGCGAGGTGCTTTAAAGTCAGAAGGTCTACTAACACGTGATGCACGTAAAGTTGAGCGTAAAAAGGTTGGATTACGTAAAGCGCGTAGAGCAACTCAGTTCTCTAAACGTTAATTAAACCTAACATCAGCTGATCGCTAAGCACTAATGCTAGTTTGCATTAGTAGCATTGATGTCTTATAAAAAGCGCCACAGTTTCATCTGTGGCGCTTTTTCGTGTGGAAATAAATATTAATATTTTACGGATAAATTGCTATAATACAGTCGGAATGTAGCAGTTGGTCGATAAGAATTAAGATTCTTGTTGCATTTTTGCAACACTGGTACTAAAATTCGTGTCAATTCCGCTGTTTTTGTTGGAATACCTGAAGCTGGTTACTAAACCTGCACTTCAGATTAAAAAATTAATTTATATATTTAGGACTAACTTTTTTAGGAGTCGAAAGATGAAAAAATTGCTTGCAATCGCAGTAGCAGCTGGTTTAGCTGCACCAATGGCTGTTATGGCTGATACAACACTTTACGGGAAAATGAAAGTTTCCGTAGGTAGTAATAAAAATGCAGCTGGAGACAGTGTAACAACAGTAGAAGCGCACAGCTCTCGTATTGGTGTTAAAGGTTCTACACCAATGGATAACGGTATGTCAATCACTCACAAAGTTGAGTTCTCTACTAAAAATGCCATTGATAACAGTACAGGCGGTACAGCAGCTCTAGGTGCTCGTGATGCTTGGGTTGGCATGAAAGGAAACTTTGGTGAAGTTCGCGTAGGTCGTCACGCAACACCTCTTTCTCTATCTTCTGACGCATATGATATTATGAATGTTGGTGGACATAAGAGTATTGGTAATGGTCCATTCCGTGTTTCTAACGCTATTGCGTACTTAAAAGGCTTTGGTCCTGTTGGGTTTGCAGCAGCTTATGTTCCTGATGAAACGCATGGTGTAAATAGTGATGTTATCAGTACATTAATTAACTACAGTAGCAACGGTATCTATACTGCTTGGGGACATCAAAAAGCTAAGGGTGGTACAGCAACGGATACATTAACTTTAGGTTATACTGCACCAGCTGGTCATAAAGCTTCTTTAGTTTACAATAAAACAGGCGATTATAAGGGTACAGCACTTAACGGTCGTTATAAGTTTGGCAAAGCTTATGTTCAAGCTGAAATCGGCAAAGTTAAAGATGTTGATGGAAGTTATAAAGTGGGTGAGCTTGGGTATAAACTAGGTAAAGGCACTACTGTTTGGACGAGTCTTGGTAAAAATGACATGGCTAAGAGCAAAGCGTCTCATGCTCGTATTGGTATTACCTCTAACTTCTAATTCTTAATTAGTTGTTAGAACCTAAAAAAGCGGCTATCTTTTTGGATATCCGCTTTTTTTATGCTCGTTATTTATTGATAACTGGAAAAATATTTGCTGTAGAGATATAGTTAGCTTGTTCATAAAAATATTAAATAATTAACAAGGCTAAATTACTGGCATCCTTCATAGACTGTTGATAATTACTCATCATTGCTTAGACAATGATCCCCTATAAAAAATCACTTTGGGGCGATGAGTGTTAAATCGCTTTCAATAACTAAAAAAACTCATGCAAAAAAGACTCTCTACTAAAGATTTTATCCTCTACGCTTTTCTTACGGTCATCATTATTTTGATTATTGCCACAATGTATCAAATAGATCGTCAATGGACAAAGCTATCTGAAACCACCCAAGCATTATCAGCACAAACAAAAGATGTTAGTGGTTTACGCGTAGCGATTAGCAAATTATCCAAGAAAGTGGAAGAGGGCGGTTTTCAATTAGCCCGACCTAACACTTCATCATCAGCAAAAGCAACAAGAGAAACTAATCATTCAGATATTGCCGAGTCCTTTAAGCGAGCTTATGCCGCAACACAGCTGCCAGACTATGCAACAGGTGATTGGAAGGTCAATGCCTTTGGCAATAATCTAAAGACAATATCGCCATTAGTCTCTTCTGACGCAGATGCATCGACTGTACAAAGTTATGTTTTAGAGTCATTACTAACAAGAGATCCAGATACACTAGAGTGGTCGGGCTTATTAGCAAAAAGCTGGCAAATCAGTGAAGATGGCTTAACAATTACCTTTCAGTTGAGAGAAAATATTGTTTTCTCCGATGGCGAACCCATGACGGCAGAAGATATTGTTTTTAGTTATAACTTTATGATGAATAAAGGGATTAAAGCACCAGGAACACAAGCGTATTATGAACCCTTGAAGTCAGTGAATGCAAAGGGTGATTATGAAGTTAGCTTTGTCTTTAAACGGCCCTATTTTGAAGCAATAGACCTTGCAGGTGGTATGGCAATTTTACCACAGCATTTTTACCAGTCTTATATGCAAAAAACAGAAGAATTTAATGAATCAAAGGGGATTTTAATGGGTACTGGTCCCTATCGTTTATCGAATCCAAAAAGTTGGACACCCGATAAAGGCGGAGTAGAACTAGTTCGCAATACGCGCTATTGGGGTGCAGTCCAAGCTCCCTATGATAAAATCATCTGGAAAGTCATTCAAAATGACAGCGCGCGCTTAACCACTTATCGCAATGGTGATCTGGATACTTATGGAGCACGCCCCGTTGAATACAAAAAGTTGAAAGCAGATAAGCAAATGACAGAAAATAGCCATAACTTTGAATATATGAGTCCGACCGCTGGCTATTCTTATTTAGCATGGAATCAAGGTACAAAAGAAAAACCCACCATTTTTGCTGATAAGCGCGTGCGTCAAGCAATGACCTATATAACGGATCGTAAAAAAATTATTGATGATATTTATCTAGGCTATGGGGAAATTGCTATTAGTCCTTTTAGTCCAAGAAGTAAGCAACATGATAGCAACTTAATTGCACGCAAAAGTGATTTGGATAAAGCAAAAAAATTACTCGCTGATGCAGGATTTAAAGATAACAATGGTGATGGTTTACTAGAAGGACCTGATGGTAAAGACTTTGAGTTTGAATTAACCTACTTCCAAGGTAATGAAGATACAGGGCGAATGGTGTTGTTATTAAAAGACATGTATGCAAAAGCAGGAATTAAATTGATTCCCACACCAACCGAATGGCCCGTCATGATTGATAAGCTGGATAATAAAGACTTTATGGCGATTACTCTCGGTTGGACCAGTGGTATAGAAACTGATATTTATCAAATGTTCCATAGTTCGCAAACTAAAACCAATGGTAATAATTTCATTAACTATAGAAGTGATGAAATGGACAAGCTCATTGATGAAGCACGTAAAACCGTCGATGAATCTAAGCGTATGCCGCTATGGAAAAAAGCAGAAGCCATCTTTTATGAAGATCAACCTTATACCTTTCTTAAACGCAGTATGAGTCTAGTCTTTATTGATAAACGCTATAAAAACCTAAGCATGACCAAACTAGGGCTAAATAGTAGCATGTTGCCGTTAGAAACCTATGTACCAAAGGCTAATCAAAAATATCACTAATTTAATTTCACCCTGAGAGACCACGAAGAAAATAAAGATATTTTATTCTTTTCTTCAAGTCCTTCATGCGCTTCATGGTAAAAAATAATAAATGCTAATCTACCTTTTACGCCGAATCTTATTAATGATCCCCACACTGTTGGGCATAACCATAGTGGTGTTTGCTGTTATGGCATCAGCGCCTGGTGGTATTAGCGCAGATAGCCTAGTCAATGGCATGGATATGAAGCCTGAGCAAAAACAGGCATTGCGTGATTATTACAACAAGCGCTACGGCTTAGATGACCCTATGCCAATCCAATATTTGCGCTGGCTCAATAATGTCTCCCCCATCGGCTTCACTTTTGATAAAGAACGCAAAATCAATGGCTTTTCTTTTAGCAAAGGGTCTGATTTAGGGGATAGTTTTAGTTATGGTCGCCCCGTAGCAGATCTAATAGGCGAGCGTTTACCGATCACCTTATTATTAAATGTCATTACCATCCCACTCATTTATATTATCGCCATTATTATTGGCATGAACGCAGCGCGAGATAGAGGAGGGCACTTTGATGTTACCTCCAATGTCATTATGCTCGCGCTATGGTCCATCCCTAGTATGTTAGCGGGTGTATTAATGATTGGCTTTTTTGCCAGTATCCAGCATTGGCAATGGTTTCCCACCAGCGGGTTAAGCAGTCGTGAGGCATTAAATATGCCCTTTTTACCGCACTGGTCATCGCTTTGGGATGTGTTAAAAGTCTTTATTTTGATGATTATTGGTATTGTTTTAAGCTATATGCTAAGTCAATGGCAACAACTAAAAGCGCGTATTGTTATTGCAGGACTAATAGGTCTAGCGCTCGGTGCATGGATGGCGTATACCCACGCTAGTTTTGTACTCTTTAACTGGATTTTCTTCCCGACTCTAGGTGCATTAACCCTCGCCTTATTAGCATGGACAAAAGTAGCCACCTTCCGCACAGGCGGGTTGACGATGTTTGGAGCAGGGATTGGATTAATGCTAGCAGTACAATTATCCTCAGGCGATTTTTTGCGCGGTTTCCTCTTAGACCGCTCATGGCATTTAGTGTTACCCATTATTGCGCTCTCCTATGGAGGCTTTGCCGCATTAGCAAAAATTATGCGTACCTCAATCCTAGAGAACCTCAATGCGGATTATGCCCGTACCGCAAGAGCCAAAGGCGTTGCTGAGTCAGATGTGCTATGGCGACATGT
>DRMS01000343.1 GCA_011322515.1 Leucothrix mucor | reverse complement strand
TTTAATCTGCTCAATATCTGGCTCAATAAACAAGGAAACGCGAATACCTGCCTTATTAAGCTGTTGGGTTGATTTATGTACACGATCAAATAGACCGACCACATCCAAACCGCCTTCTGTGGTTAACTCTTCACGTTTTTCAGGCACAATACAAGCATCACTAGGCGCAACATCACAGGCGATATTGACCATTTCATCGGTTGCTGCTAACTCTAAATTTAAACGTCGCTGGCACTCTTTACGAATCGCATAAACATCCGCATCTTGAATATGACGACGATCTTCACGCAAATGAATAGTAATTGCATGCGCACCTGCATCTTCTACTAGCTTCATTGCCTGTAGTAAATCAGGGTAAGATGTGCCACGCGCTTGGCGTAGTGTGGCGATATGGTCGATATTGACACCGAGTTCTAGAGGCATGGGGATTCTTCCTTGTTTATTGCTAAATCCATCGAATTCGATGGATTAAAGTCATAGTTTAAAACAGAGTAAAACAATAAACCAACGTTGAATTATATAAAAAATTGGCATCATTCATTTCCCCATATAAGCCATCCGCCTCACCTAATTTCGGGGATTATTTGTTTCCAATCTTATGAATATCAAGTATTGCCATTAGTAAAACAATAACTATAATAAAAAGTATAACTTTAATATCAATACAGAGGTATTATAATGTCCACTAGTGTAAAAACCGCTATATCACTACAAAAAACGCTTTTCCAGAGGATAAATGAACTAGCTAAAGAGCTGGGTATATCCAGAAGCAGATTATTTGTGATGGCAATTGAAGATTTTATAAAAAAAATAGAAAATAAAAAAATGCTATCTAAGATCAATACTGCCTACAGCGATCACTTAGATGTAGAGGATAAAAAGAACGCACAAGCCATGAGAAACAAACAGAAGCAATTACTAGAGCAAGATCCATGGTAATCAAGCAGGGAGAAATATATTGGATTGATTTAGGTGAACCCATAGGCTCTGAGCCTGCTTATCGACATCCGCATATCGTGATACAAAATGATGTTTTTAATGTTAGCCATATTAATACCGTTGTTGTTTGCGCCCTTACTTCAAACTTAGCAAGGGCAATTTCACCAGGAAATACCTTGCTAAAAAAAGGTGAAGCAAACCTTCCTAAAAAATCTGTTGTTAATATATCTCAGCTTTATACTGTTAATAAAACTGATCTTTCTGAAAAAATAGGCTGTGTATCTGCTGCAAGAATGGATCAAATAATTGCTGGATTGCAATTATTAATTGAAAAAAGAAGCCTATAGACATTCACTTATTAAATTTCCGCACCCTTCGACTCCGCTCAGGGAGCTGCTCCCTGAGCGGAGTCGAAGGGTGCAATTATTTATCTGAAAAACTATATGAACAATACAAAAAACCATTATTCGCGTATCGATTTTTTTCGTGAAGCGGCCCCTTATATCCATCGTCATCGGGGAAAAACATTTGTGATTGCCTTTTCTGGCGAGGTGATTGATGAGCAGTACTTTGACTGTATTATCAGCGATATTGCAATTCTTGCCGCATTAGGATCGCATATTATTATCGTTCATGGCGCACGCTTACAAATAGACCAACGCTTACAACAGCTAAATTACCCTATTGAGATTAAAAATGATCTACGGGTAACAGATGCTACCGCCTTAAAAATTGCGAAACAAACCATCGGTGCATTGCGTGTTGAAATTGAGAATAAATTGGGTCATGCGCTCAATAGACCGCCGATTATTAATGATGGATTAGGTGTATTATCAGGCAATTTTATCACTGCAAAACCTGTTGGCGTGTTTCAGGGGGTTGATTATCAACACACGGGAAAAGTGCGTAAAATTAACACCGTATTGATTCAATCCTTATTGGAACAGGAAAATATCGTCCTGCTTTCTTCCTTAGGATTTTCTCCCACAGGAGAAACCTATAATCTACGCTATGAGGATGTTGCCAGCTTTGTTGCAACAAAAATACAAGCCGATAAGCTAATTTTTATTAGTCAAAATCAATATAAGTTAGCGCGTGAAATTAGCCTACGAGAGTTGACAACGGATATTCTGCAAAATGCTAATCAATACCCTTTACTCAATGATATTGCCGATGCACTAAACCAAGGCGTAAAGCGCGTACATTTAATTAATGATCATCAAAACGGCGGGCTACTGTTAGAGCTTTACACCCGTGACGGCATTGGAACGATGTTTACCGCCAGCCTCTATGATGAAATTCGGCAAGCGACCATTGATGATGTCAGCGGTATTATTGAACTGATCTCACCGCTGGAGAAAAAAGGTATTCTAATTAAGCGCTCTCGTGAACAATTAGAATTAGAAATCAATAATTTCAGCCTTATCAAACGCGATGGAAAGGTAATTGGCTGCGCAGCATTGTATGAAATGGATGATGTAACCGCTGAGTTAGCCTGTCTTGTCATACACCCTAATTACCGTACAGGTAAGCGGGGTGATATGTTGATGAAATTTATTTCAAAGAATGCTAAAGAGAAGAATCTACAACAGCTTTTAGTCTTGACAACCCAATCTATAGACTGGTTTAAAGAACGTGGATTTATTATCGGAAAAGTTGAGGATTTACCTGCGAAGAAAAAAGCATTGTACAATTTTCAACGTAATTCTAAAGTACTTTTTAAGCAAATATAATGTTGTTCTTATTTTGAGTTTTGTTAAATTATCAGACTTCTAGTTATGATCATGCAGGAAAATCAGCCTATACCGTACCTACACGGTTAATTTACAAATAGCAATGGAGCATTATCCTGATATAGAATTTCTAGCTATAGTTTTTCACATAAATAATTGCACCCTTCGACTCCGCTCAGGGTACAGCTCCCTGAGCGGAGTCGAAGGGTGCGGAAATTTAATAAATGAATGTCTATACTCATGAACAGGGTATCTATGGTTAAATATCAACCTACGTTTACAAGGGAAAACCCCTATAGACCGATGAACATTTTTTCCATATTATCCTCCCATCAAAAGGATTTGATGGGTCTATTCTCATCTAAAAATATAATGAGAAGGCGTCAACTGCTAGGAAAGTGATCACTAGTTGATCGCATATTATCTAGACTCTGTGGGTATTTGTTTTTCATAAAGTACAAATACTCACAGGGTTAGGTTTTATTAACAAACGATCCTTAGCCTATATCCCAAGCCTTGCCTATGAAAAACCTCATCAAGCTATTTGCGCGTTTATTTTCTTGGGGTAACCTTAGGAATGTACACGAAACAACTTCCCGATCTCTAACTTGCCTTTTTATCCCAGCGTGGATGATCTCATTCGTTGCGTAGAGTAACTATGCGCCTCATGAGTTCATCCAATCTGAAATAAAAATTCTGCGTTAGAACTTCGGGAAGTGATTCCGTACACGTTCCTTAATGCAAGAATCAGCCGCCTTACGTGTAATCACCCTAATACTTATTCTGTGAGCAATTTTACAAAACTATCCCACACCTAACGCATTCATAAGATAGCCATCTGACCCTCTGCGCTGAATAAACTGCTGATAAATAGCATCAAAGGAACTTGGTAGAGAATTTTTCACTGAATCTAGCTCTCTCAATTGCTGCGCCCATGCGGTAACTTTGGGATAATCTGTTGCTTGATACAAGTCCATACGCTGATTCAAATACTCCATGCGCATAAAGAGCGGTGCATAGGTTGAATCAACTAACGTAAATAATTCACCAGCAAACAAGGGACCACGGTTTTCCATTTGCACTTCCAAGCGCTGTAAATTTTCTAAAAAGCTAGCATGAATGTCTGTGTAGGCAGCTTCATCAGCAGCGGAAATCATCCCTGTTAATTGCCCCAACATGGTGGAGCCAAATTCTATCCAGCTACGGCATAAACTGCGCTCAATAGGATCTGCGGGTAACATTTCTTTACTGGAAATACTGGCGATTAGTTCATTGATGACAGATGACTCAAAAATAGTAGTTTTACCATCAACACGTAAAATAGGAACTTTTCCAAAGGGGGAAACGTCTTCAAACCAATCAGGTAAATTATCAGGATCTAAATAAGTCAGTTTATGTGCAATATCATTATGCTTAAGCGATATGGCACCACGCTGAGCAAAGGGGCAAAAGTCGAACATAATGAGTTCTAAATCCATTGTTTTTGCGGTATCGAAGGGCCATGCTTTAATGCCACCTTCAATCAAAATTGCCTTAATTCCCTGCTGTCGCAATATTAAGGTGGCTGCCGCCGAGCGCAAACCTACCGCACATAAAATCAGATATTCTTTGTCCTTATCCAGACTGGCAATATGGTTCCGCAAATCGGGCAATGGAATTAGCACCGAACCAGGAATAAAGCTCTGTTCATACTCTTCTTCAAAGCGCACATCAATAATTTCCACACCATTATCAGCCATGATTTTAGCAACTTCAGGACTCACGGCTCGCAATCCAGGCCCTGATACCAATTGGTCAAAATCCTCTTTGGATAATTTTAGCAAACTGCCATCACTTATCATTTTAATACTGGCGTTACGCGCTCCCCCCGTTATTAAAGCTTCCTCCCCAAAGGTATCCCCCTGACCTAATAAGGCAACCATTTGCGGCTCATCATCCTCAAGCTCTTCACGCCAGACTTCGGCTTGCCCTTCTAGTAAAATATAAAAGGCATCGGCACGCGTGTCCTGCTTAATGATTAAATCATCTTTAGCAACAGTGATTTGTTCGCAACGCTTTGCCGCTTCCTCGACAGCATTGACAGGTAGATCATGAAATGCGCGGGTTGATTTTAAGAACATTAAGCGCTCAATTGAATCTGTATCACTATTTGATGATGAATCAGAAATATCCTTTAAGGATAAATACTCATCAATTAATGCTGTATCAACATGGCAAACTGTAGCGCTAGTGTCGGTCGTAATGTCTATTTTATCCGTAAATAAAATAGGTTGACTACCAATCTGCCCCGCAGCAACCACTTGCATATCACGCTCGATATTTGAAAAATAAGCCGAACCTTCAATAACAAAAATTGAATCATTTTGAGCCCCAGAGGAGCGGATACTAAAGGTTTCACCTGCTTTGACATCAAAAATACGCAAGGCATCGCCTGCGCCTTTTAGCATATCAAAAGTAAAACGAGTAAAGGGGTCATAATGGTTAGCTAGAAATGCCAAAATACGGTTTTTTCGATTCATTTTTTCTCACTTGCAGTTGTTTCTGAAATATAATGTCAGAGGTAATAATTGTTATATATTGCTTTATTTATAGTTCAAGTCGTTAAAAAATGCTTTCTAATTAAGTCGTACGGTAGATTTTATAATTTGATAAACATCCATTTCTTTCGCCATTGTTACCGTGCAAGTAGCATTATGCTGTTTCATCCACTGCTGACAATCTTTTAAAATAAGGTCTAATTGTTTATCACTGCGATCAGGATCATGATGAAATAACACCAGATTAGCGACCTTAGCCTCTTTAGCTAGCTGCATTGCCTGAGAAACCAAGGAATGCCCCCAGCCATGTATTCCACTTAATTCCTCATCAAGATACATAGCATCATGAATTAATAGATCAACCCCCTGCAAAAACTCAATCCACTGTTCCCATGTGGTATTAGCTTTATTCGGTGGAATGAGTTCATTGTCGGTTATATAGGCAAAACATCCATTACTTGTTTCAATACGATACGCAGCACCGCCACCAGGGTGGTTTAGCGCAGAGGTGGTGATTTTAATATTATCTAGCTGTAAGTTCTCGGCATCATCCATTGGCATCACATCTACCTTTGCCTGTATTTTATCGCCAGGCACAGGAAAGTGTGGATCAGCCATTTGATCTAAAACAGCTTTAACATTTTTTTGGGGAAGATAAGCAGCCAATAAATGGATATTACGACCACATTGATAAGCGGGTTTGAAAAAAGGAAAACCTTGAATATGATCCCAGTGATAATGGCTAAAAAACAAATGAATATCACGTTGATCAGCAACAAGATCACTGCCTAATTTTCGTATACCCGTACCTGCGTCAAAGACGAGTATTTTATTGTCGATCTCAGCAAAAAGACACGCTGTATGCCCACCATATTTTATGGTTTCAGCACTGGATGTAGGGATTGATCCCCTTACACCATAGAATACAATTTTCATTTGCCCTCTCCAATATAGTGCCATCTAGTCTCTATCATTACTTTCGCCAATTTCGATTACCAATTATAAGAAGCTACAAAAAATAGTACTCTCACAAAGACGCAGGGGGATTTTCTTCTTTTCCCTTAGGAACGTGCACGGAATAACTTCCCGAAGTTCTAACGCAGAATTTTTATTTCAGATTGGATGAGCTCATGAGGCGCATAGTCACTCTACGCAACGAATGAGACCATCCAAGCTGGGATAAAAAAGCAAGTTAGAGATCGGGAAGTTGTTTCGTGTATGTTCCTTAGCATGCTTTATGTCTTTTTAATCCTATAGTTTTGATTTGACGAAGATCATGTCTATGATACGCAAATATTGACAGAATTTAGATGCTAATAAAGAACCTATCCAGCTTAACTTGATGTGGGTTGTTAATCTGGTACTATTTCACATTTTGTTTTCTGCGCCTTATGTATATAAGGTTCTTAAGAAAATTAATACCTGATACTATAAGTCAAAAAAAAGAACAAATACAATATGCATGATTATCTTTATGATTAATGGTAGTTTGTTTCTACTAAAATGACCGCAGGTATCAATAAATGGGATATTTCTACTTAGCTATTGCCATTATTATGGAGGCGATTGCCATGACCGCTCTAAAGGCGGGTGGGTTTTCAAAAATACTGCCCACACTGATAATGGCAACAGGCTATGGGGTTTCATTTTACTTTATGTTATTGGCTCTAAAAACTATTCCAATGGGTATTACCTATGCAATTTGGGCAGGGGTGGGTATTGTATTAATTGCTGTTATTGGCATGCTACGCTACGACGAAACTCCTGATATAGCTGCAATGATTGGAATGGGCTTGATTGTTTTAGGCGTTATTGTGATTCGTATTTTTTCTCATAGCGGTGTTCATTAAAGGAGTTTCCCATGCCATCTATTTTTATTACAGGCACCAATCGGGGCATAGGCTTAGCGCTTGTGCATCAGTATCTAGCCGAAGACTGGCAGGTTTATGCAACCGCCCGTCAGCCTGAATCAGCGACAGAATTACAACAATTAGCTAACCAATATCCAAAGCAGTTAAGTCTCTATGCACTTGATGTGACCAATGCAATACAGCGCCAACAAGTAGCCGATAAACTAAACGGTATTCCGCTGGATATACTAATTAATAATGCAGGCGTTTACGGGCAAAGTGATGCATATTTTGGTAATACGGATGAAGAAAAGTGGCTTGATGCTCTACGCATTAACACCATTGCCCCGATGAAAATCATGGAATTATTAGCTGAAAATATTGCTTTAGGTGAAAAGAAAATTATTGCCAGCATGAGCAGCAAAATGGGCAGTATGGATGATAATGGTTCAGGTGGTAGTTACGTTTATCGCTCAACCAAAGCGGCACTGAATGCAATTATGGTTAGTGCCGCGAGGGATTTAAAAGAGGCTGGCATTAGCGCCGTTATTCTTCATCCTGGTTGGGTGCGTACCGATATGGGCGGCGCTAACGGTGAGATTAATACGCAGCAATCAGCACACCGCTTGCGAGCAATTTTAGACTCCGTTAGTTTGGAAAATAGTGGTGATTTTTATGATATAGATGGAAGTATTATTCCGTGGTAGACTTTATCGCCATATTTTAATATCTAAGGAAAAATGAAAATAATGATCAAATACACAGCGGCTATGACCTTATCCTTCCTCCTATCTGCCTGCGGATCAGGGACAAATACTCAGGCTGAAGCAGCTCCAGTCGCACCTCAACAAGTCAGTTCACCCACTAAAACTGCTAGCACACCAATCCCACAATCGGGTGGTTATAGCAATATTAATAATGCACAACTTAAGCAGTTAATGAAAAAAGGTGTTCCCTTAGTTGATATACGGCTTAAAGAAGAATGGCAACAAACGGGGATTATCAAAGGCGCGCATACGATTACCTTTTTCACAAAAACGGGGAGAATCAACCCTAATTTTATGCCTCAATTTACTGCCTTAGTTAAGCAAGATCAACCCGTAGCATTGATCTGTCGCTCAGGTAACCGCACCCGCGCAGCAAGTCAGGCAATTACGAAGCAACTTGGCTATAAAAAAGTTTATAATGTAACCCACGGTATGAAGGGCTGGATAGGTCAAAAACAGCCTGTTGTTGCTTATCACTAAAAATGAAAACGGGTCTTGATTGTTTTATTGAAAATACCAGCTTACGTCGTCCGCTTGTGAATAAGCGTATTGCCTTATTGGCACATCCTGCTTCTGTTACTCAAGACCTTACCCATTCATTGGATGCACTTGCTACGCTGAATGATCTACATCTCAGCGCAGCATTTGGACCACAGCACGGATTACGTGGTGATAAGCAAGACAATATGATGGAGTCACCCGACTACACTGATCCACGCCACCAACTCCCCATTTTTAGCCTCTATGGCGATGTGCGCCGACCTACTGATGCGATGATGGATAGCTTTGATGTGCTACTCATTGATTTGCAAGATCTAGGTTGTCGTATTTACACCTTTATTACCACCTTGCGCTACCTGCTTGAAGCGGCAGCTAAGCACAACAAAGCGGTATGGATACTAGATCGTCCCAACCCCACAGGTCGCCCAATCGAAGGTTTAACTTTACGCAATGGTTGGGAAAGTTTTGTTGGTGCAGGTGCCATGCCAATGCGTCACGGCTTAACCATGGGTGAAATGGCAAACTGGTTTATAGCTACTTTAAAGTTGGATGTAGACTGTAACATTATCCACATGCAAGATTGGCAACCAAATACTGCACCAGGCTATGGCTGGGCATTGGGTGAACGTACATGGATAAACCCTAGCCCTAATGCACCTAATTTATGGATGGCACGTTGCTACGCAGGCACGGTTATGCTGGAAGGCACAACTTTATCCGAAGGACGTGGCACAACACGCCCCTTAGAGCTTTTCGGTGCGCCTGATATTGATGCAACCCAAGTCATAAAAAAAATGCACCAACTCGCACCACAGTGGTTACAAGGCTGTCACTTAGGTGAAATCTGGTTTGAACCGACCTTTCATAAGCATCAAGGGAAACTCTGCTCTGGGGTGCAAATTTATGTTGAAGATGCTAGTTATCAACATCAAAACTTCAAACCTTGGCGCTTACAAGCCTTAGCCTTTAAAGCCATTCGCCATCTCTATCCTGATTATCCGCTCTGGCGCGACTTTCCCTATGAATATGAATTGGGTAAACTAGCCATTGATGTTATTAATGGTTCAACACTATTGCGGGAGTGGGTTGATGATACTGAAAGTGAAGCGAATGATTTGGAGTTATTAGCCCGTAAAGATGAGCATTGCTGGGAACAGGAAATTAAAGATTTTTTGTTATATTAAAAAAGGGCTACCAGTTTAAAGCGGGACAGTTCATGGTTCTGCCTATTCACCTGCACCCTTCGACAAGCTCAGGAAGCGGTGTCCTGAGTCTACCGAAGGCTAGTTCCCTGAGCTTGTCGAAGGGTGCAGGTTATTTGCTATGCCTTTACTTGTCCCGCCTTAAGTTAGTAGCCTAAAAAAGCTCAACTTGCTTCGTTGCCAAATTCTATTATAGGGTGTCGCTATGACATTATCCACGACAGCCCAAAGCCTAATCGACACCCATTGCCATCTTGATCATGCGCTATTTGACAGCGACTTTGATGCCGTATTGCAACGCGCTACGGACAATATAGTATCTGATATTATTATCCCTGCCATTACAGTGAACAACTGGCAAAAAGTAAGATCTTTAAGCAAACAATATAAAAACTTACACCCAGCTTATGGTTTGCATCCAATGTTTATGTCACAGCATTGTTTACACGATCTGGATCTTTTAGAACAATGGCTACAGTCTGAAACAGCAATTGCGGTCGGTGAGTGCGGTTTAGACTTTTTTATTTTTGCTCAACAAGGCGATCAGCAACAGGCTAAACAAACTCAGCAAGCATTCTTTAATGCTCAGTTAGATTTAGCACAGCACTATCAATTACCCGTTATTATCCATTCACGTAAATCATTGGATTTAGTGCTAAAAGAAATCCGTCTACGCCCTGATTTACACGGTGTGATACATTCTTTTTCAGGCAGTCTGCAACAGGCGCACCAGCTAATCGATCAAGGCTTTTACTTAGGCTTTGGTGGTCCAATCACTTATATTCGTGCAAAAAAACTGCGCTATCTTGTCAGCAGTTTACCGCTAGATGCTTTATTATTAGAAACCGATGCCCCTGATCAACCTGATACCACACAGTATGGACAACGCAATGAACCTGCTTTTTTAATCACTATCGCGCAAACAATGGCAGAGTTACGAGGCATTTCACCTCAAGAAGTGGCTAGGGCTACCACAAAAAACGCACATAACTTATTCAAATTCGAGAAATAGATGAAATACCTACTCCCTTTTGTCATGACGATAACGATTCTAGCTGGCATCACACTTGCTGCCACCCCCTTTCTGCTGGATTACTTCTTTCCAATAAAAGAAAATGTAATACGCGATGCAGACTCTGAAGCGGCTGAGGATGCGCTGGGACGATGGTTTATATCACCTGATGCCAATTTTATGAAGGTGGAAGCTGCAAGACAGCAATCAAAGATTCGCTCTACTTCTTGGTTTATTTTTCAGGTAAAGCGTAATGCAGTAGAGCGCTTTATTACCGCTAAAAAACTAGAACAACTTGAATTAACGGATGAAATTTTAAATACAATATTTTATGCTAACAACCCACCAAGAGAGTGGTGGCACCCTAAGGCTTTAACCCGCAGCAGTTATTTTCAAGGCATTGACCAAGGTCGAAAACTAGCTCTAATTTATAATGCAGAAACCAAGCAAGGCGCATTAGTCACTACCATTGAGCAAAAACCAGCAGAAACACGGTAACTAAGGAATAAAATATGAGCATTCATGAGCGCACAGAGCTATTAGTCGGCGAAGATAGTTTATATTTTTTACAGCATAAACATGTGTTAATTGCTGGAATTGGTGGTGTTGGTAGCTTTGCAGCCGAAGCCATTGTGCGTGCTGGCGTAGGTAGAGTGACCCTTATTGACCATGATGTGGTCAGTGCGTCGAATATTAATCGTCAACTGGTTGCGCTACATTCTACTATTGGCAAGGCAAAAATAGAGGTTATGCAACAACGTGCGCTGGATATTAACCCTGATGTAAACATAACCGCAATTAAGGATTTTATTCGACCCGAAAATGTTGATGAGCTATTAAGCGAAACCTCATTTGACTATGTGCTGGATTGCATTGACTCCATCTCCAGCAAAGTCGCATTAGTCACCACTTGCCAGCAACAGCATGTGCCAATTATATCCAGTATGGGCGCAGGTGGGCGTATTAACGCTAGTAAAATCACCATAGTCAATCTGGATAAAACGAATGTTTGTCCATTAGCGCGGATGATGCGCCAACGTATGCGCAAAGCAGGTGGTTCATTAAAATATCCCGTTGTATTCTCCAACGAAATCCCCCGTAAAGGCACAGAGCATCGCCCTGTTGAAGATGACCCTAGCGCGCATCCACGCTCAGTCAATGGCACCATCTCCTATCTACCCTCATTATTTGGTTTATATATGGCAGGGCATGTTATTAAGAATTTTTTGCGTTGTTAGGAAGTTTCAAGTAATGAATTTACCCATATTGCGCTGATTTTTTGTTCCTGATTGGAGTATCTCAAGAGGCGCATAGTGGCTCTACTCAACGATTGAGATGATTCAAACAGGGACAAAAGGGCAAGTAAGATGGGTAGCCATAAGAAACATCCTTTGCATATCCTGCATCTTACGAGAGAGCTATTTTTTGTACCCCAAGAAGCATAGTAATCCTGCTTTAAATTGATAGCCTATTTTAGCGAATTACCTTAGCAATATTCCAAAGGCTAGGTAGATACTCAAGCGCTGCTTTTAATGATTTATCGCTTTGATAGAGTTGCTGTGTTTTGTATAAATAGTGGTAAAAGTTCGAAAAATTCTCCGTTATACCCTTCCGCTCCATTCTTACTAGCATCCGTTTAACATTGCCAGCGCCCCAATTATAGGAGATTATGGCAAACAGCCATGCATCTGTTTCTGTATGACCCGCCACTTTAGCAAAGTAAAAGTAATAACGACGCAAATGAAGTAGCGCAACGTGTGTACTAAGCGTAGCACTTGAACGTATTTTATTAGGGTTAGCTTGCTTTATAATCTCAGGCGATGTTTCTAATTGCTGAATTTCTTCCACAATCGGCAACACTAATTGCCAATAACCATAGTCAGCCTTAGGGTTACCACTTCTGGAATGCCATAATGATTCAAGATAAGGAATCAGCAGGACTATTTCAGGTATATCATCACGTAACGCCATGCGCTTTACACTGCGATAAGAACGGTGATAAGCATCCAGATAAATATTTTTTCTTCTATTACCCTTCCAGAAGATTTTATTTTTCATTTTTTTAGATATTTTGCGAAAATCCTTTTTACCTTTAGAGCGCAATGAGCTGGATAGAAAATGCTTGAATAGCAAATAATTACGCTCAGAGAAATTAGCGCGTGTCATTCTTTTTAATTTCTTTGGGATAACCGATGACCAACTTGGCTCATTAGCCTGACTAGGGCTTACAGCAATAACCAGCAGCAAGATAAGTAATGGCATAAGATATATTTTATTTAACATATCTATACTATACAGTAACTTATAGAGTAGTTGATAGCACTTGTAAGCCACTGCCTACTATTAGTGCGATAGCACACCACCAGAGCATACTAGTGCGTATCATCAGCCAAGCACGTGTAATATCCTTTGCGCTTGGTACATAACCTACTCCCAATTCAAGACGTTGCTTTAACTTGCCATCATAAACAGCCGCCCCCCCCAGTTTTATGCCTAAAGCACCTGCGCCTGCTGCCATCACAGGACCCGCATTGGGGCTGTACCATTTTATTCCTTGTGTACGCCAACATTTCCATGCGGTCAATGTATCACCATAAAGACAATAGCTCATTGCCGTTAAACGAGCAGGTATCCAGTTTAAAACATCATCAATGCGTGCGCTAAAGCGTCCAAAATATTGATAGCGCTCATTTTTATAGCCCCACATTGCATCTAAGGTATTGCTTAAACGGTATAATAACGCCCCCTCAGCACCTGCAACAGCAAACCAGAATAAGGTGGCAAAAATGGCATCGCTACCATTTTCTAATAATGACTCCACCGTTGCTTTGCTAATATCGTCCTTATTAAGCGCTGTGGTGTTGCGACTGACTATCCAGCTAACACGTTGTCTTGCTAGTTGCAGATCATTATTTTGTAGGGCAAGTTGAATGGGTTTAGCATGTTGCCATAGGCTATTAGCACCTAGCGCGAGAGTGGCTATCATGATTTCAAACCACCAGCCAAATAAATCAACCGCTAGAGAACAGGCGAGTACCCAAGGGAGAACGGCTATTGCCCAAGCAAATACACCCGCCCAGACAGTATTGTTGTTGAAGGTTTTCTCTACAGCATTAGAGAGATGACCAAAGCCTACAAGGGGGTGGTAATACTTAGGCTCTCCAAACAATGCATCTAACAAGACGACTAGCGGTAGTAATAAAAAAGGGGTTATTTCCATCTTTAGGAAGTTCCAAGCAATGAATTTACCTAATTGCGCTGATGTTTTTGCTCCTGATTGGAGTATCTCAAGAGGCGCATAGTTGCTCTACGCAACGATTGAGATGATTCAAGCAAAAGGGGGCTACCAACTTAAGGCGGGACAAGTAAAGTCATAGCAAACAACCCGCACCCTTCGACAAGCTCAGGGAACTAGCCCTTCGGTAGACTCAGGACACCGCTTCCTGAGCTTGTCGAAGGGTGCGAGTGAATAGGCAGAAACATTAACTGTCCCGCCTTAAACTGGTAGTCCAAATGTACTTGAATGGATAGATAAGCAAATGGGAGAACTTCTTTTGTCTCGGAAAGGAAAAAAACGAAAATTTAATAAGCCTTTGAATTTATGGAGTGTCCCAGCTTAAATTAGTAGCCCAAAAGGACAAGTTAAGATGGGTAAAATCATTGCTTGGAACTTCCTTACTATGAATTAAGACTCATGGCTTTTTATTTAAAAATCATTTTCTTCAACTTCCAATGCAGCAACACTAACCAACTTACCAATAGCACCTTCGTAGTTTATCCAATCTTTAAATTTACCCATTAATGCAATCACTTTAGGCTTAATTTCATGCGCTTCCAGATCATTTTCCATTTCTTTTTTAGTTGTATTGTAAACTAAAGAAAGAAATTCTTTGAAATTTTCTAGTATTTCCTTACCCCCAACAGGACCATGACCTGGCACAACAATTTTTATCGGCAATTTCATCGCTTTATCCATCACCGCCATATTACCAATATAACTCCCATCATCCAAACGTGGCGCTCTGTTATTAAACGCATTATCACCCGTGATTAACACCTTATCTTCCACAACTTCATACATAGCATCGGTTACGGTATGCGCCTTTTCATTCAAATGTACTTTGATGGTTATATTATCAATTTTGATTTCCTGCTGATCTTTTAATGCATCGGTAGGAAGAGTTACAACCGTCTCTTTACTTGCGCCGTTGGTTAAACGCAACATCCTATCGACCCATACCTGCCCTTCCCCCTCTTTAGCAAGCTCGATCATTTTTGGATGCGCGTAAATTTTAACCTTTTTATTTGCTTCAACAAATGCCTGATTTCCTAACCAGTGATCGCCATGAACATGACTATTAAAAACATGTGTCACAGGGTTTTTAGTCTGCTTTTGAATGCGCTTTAATAAGCTACGACCCACTTCAACCGTCCCGCCTGGATCAATTACAATAACGCTTTTATCGGTGATCACAAAAGCAGGGTTATTCATAAAACCTCTGTTTTCAGGATTAGGCCCCTCAAGTGGCCCAGGAATAACCCAAGTATGCTCAGCTATCTTTTTAGTTTCATAGCCAGATAAAATATCGCTTATAGAATCTTTTGCCAATGCGCTGAAGCTGAATAGAAAGCTAAATAAAATCATTAAAAATAGTCTATATTGGTGTTTGCCCATAATAAATTCCTGTAGATTGTGTTTTATTGTCAATACCTTCGATAATTTGAATTTAAGCGTAAAAAATAGATTTTCCGCTTGTATAAATATTCACATTTTAAATTCTCATATCATAACGCACCTTTTGAAGCTAGACACAGTGCGCATAGAGACACCCTAGCATATTTGTAAGAGCATTTATGCGAAAAACCCAATTAACTCAAATTATCGACCGTTTATCTATTTTATTAAGGTCTGAATTGAGGCACTAAAACAAGCATTTATCTATTTACAATCAATTACCTACTAACTAGTCAAACCTCTTTTTTTTAAACGATTTGGTTATTTTTTAATCAAAATAAATAGCCTAATTTTTAACCACATGCTAGTCTATTCCCTAACAACGTTACGCTCTACCTAGATGGCTGTTTGAGGAAGTTTAAAGAAATCAAGCGACCCTATTGAGCAGGTATTTTATTTTTGATTGGATTATCTCAAGAGGCACATAATTATTCTACACAACGATTGAGGTCATTGGCTACCAACTTAAGGCGGGACAAGTAACGTAATGGCAAATAACCCGCACCCTTCGACAAGCTCAGGGAACTAGCCCTTCGGTAGACTCAGGACACCGCTTTCTGAGCTTGTCGAAGGGTGCGGGTAGCATAGCAGAAACATGAACTGTCCCGCCTTAAACTGGTAGCTAGGTTATTCAAGCAGGGGTAAAAGGGCAATCAAGAGGGTAACTTAATTTCTTTACAGTTCCTGAGAACTAGCATGAGGTTATTGCTTTCTCTATAAGCAAATAAAATGACAACGCTTCAATCTAAAATAAAAATCACAAAGCATTGGCTAGGTAGGAAGCCATATAAATCTAAACAAATTTCGATATACCTAAAATATTAGATTTATTGCACCCTCTTACTTACCAGTGCTCTTGGGGACTTCAAATGCAAAATAATAAATTAAAGATGTGCGTAGGTGCGCTCGCTGTCTGTTCATTACAGCTATTAAACACTGCCATTGCAACAGAGTTAGATGCTGAACTTGTCAATGGAAATGTGTTTCTTTATGGTGATAATATTGAAGTTGGCATCGCCTCAAACGGTGCCTTTGGTTCTGAGGTTGCTTCCCCGAGAGGTGAAATGCAAGGAAAAAAACTTGGCTATATATCCGACCCATCTAAGAATAATTTCAATAATGGTTATCATGGAGATTTTTTCTTACCACAGGTTCCCGAGGAAGGCTGGGGAATTTATCTCGATGGTAAAGCCTATAATAATAATAGAAACCAACAATGGTCAGGAATAAATGGAAGCATTATAAGTACCAATAAAACAAACACCACCGCAACCACTACTTGGCAAAGCAAAAAGCCCTTGGAAGGCGACGGTGGTAAAGACCAGCTTGATGGTTTACAAGTAACCCAAATATTCCGTATTTATAAAGTAGGTCTAGCTGTGATTGTTGATGTCGCACTTAAAAACACAACCTCACACTTAATGCAGAATGTTTATTATATGCGGACGGTAGACCCTGATAATAATGCCGAACAAAGTTCTGCAAGCAATCCTTATTCCACAACCAATACTATTATGCATCAAGGAAATGAAAAAGGGGGAGCAGTAGTGGTAGCTAGGCAAAGTACAACATCGCAGGCTTCAAACCTAGTATCAAAGACTATTCCTTCTCTACTTGGTCTGTATGGTCAGGGTGAAAATTCACGAGTTGCACAGGGTGGAACTGATGATGTTAATTTTCCTTATTATAGAAATCCTAAAG
>DRMS01000342.1 GCA_011322515.1 Leucothrix mucor | reverse complement strand
TCATTATCCACGAGAAGCTTTATTACAGCTCTAGTAAGACAACACCTTTGCTCATTTTTTTAATATCATTAAGCTTGAATAATTGTGTTGTCATTACCTAATAGTAAAGCTTCCTGTTTCTTCTTTAAACTCATCTTGTTACCCAAAAATATCGGCAACCGCAGTAGACCAGACTTTATCAAGCTGGTAGGGAAACCACAGAGAAGACAATCTTTCTAGCAATATAATCCTTACCTCTCTGTGGCTTTCTATTGACCTGCCTGTTTCCTTCGAATAGCCTTAGATCATATACAATTACATTGACTTATAAAGCAAGTCCCAAACATTATGCCCAAGTTTTAACCCTCTATTCTCAAACTTAGTCAAAGGCCGAAAATCGGGTCTGTTGGCAAAGGGAGAGTCTGATATGCTTGCAAAACACTCGTTTTTTTCCATTACTTCGCTCATATGCTCAGCATACTCTTGCCAATCAGTGGCAAGATGAAAAATACCACCTGTTGTTAGTAGAGAGTGAACTAGTTGCACAAATTCAGTTTGTACTATCCTGCGCTTATTATGTTTTTTCTTATGCCAAGGATCAGGAAAGAAGAGTTGTACGGTATCAATAGAGTATTTAGGAATATACTGTTTTAAGACTTCCACGGCATCATCATGGATAATACGTAGATTATTTAGCTCATACTCTTTAATGAGGTGTAATAATCTCCCCACCCCCGGGCGGTGTACCTCTATACCAAGGAAATTGCGCTCTGGGGCTGCTTTAGCCATGGCTGCTAACGATTCACCATTGCCAAAACCGATCTCAAGAGTAATCGGGGCTTCGCGTTGAAATAGCTTTATAAAATCCAGTTCACTATTAGTCATCTCAATACCATAAAGTGGCCAAAGATATTCTAAAGCGTATTGCTGTCCTTTGGTAAGCCGACCTTGACGCAATACAAAGCTACGAATAGGGCGATTCTTATGAGTCATCTACAAATCCATTTGGTTTTTCTTTATTGAGAGCTGACAGATTGCCATTGATCGTCGCGCCTTGTTCCATTTCTAGCTCTTGGTAATGTACATCGCCTTGAATAATGGCAGTGGCTTTTAGGCTTAAACGCTTATATGCAAATATATCACCAGAAATGAGGGTATGAACAAGTATATTGCCTGCTCTGATTTCCCCATTTATTTCACTACCTTGCTCTAATACAAGCGTGCTATCAGCATCTTCGGTTGAAATAATATTTCCTGTTATTGAGCCAAAAACATGCAGGCGACCAGAAAAAAACAGGTCGCCTGTTAATTTTGTATCTTTTCGAAGGATCGAGTATTGAAGGTCATCTTTTTGCACTTTAGGAAAGCCTATTATTTTCGTGGTATATTCTGATAAATATCAGCACTTAGGGTGTTGATCATTGCCTTTTAATAATTTAATTTCTTTACATAAAGAAGAAATAGTATCATCCCGAATTTGTAAGTCATCCATCAATACATTGAATTTTTCCTGTAAATTAACATCTTGTTTTTTACCGTCTATTTGGTTAGTTTTTCCTTTGCTTAGTGCTTCTCGTGCAGATTTTAGTTCCAGATTGAGCGTTATTTTTTCTTCAAAGCATTTATTAAGCTGATTTTTTAAGGCAAACTGCTCCCCTTGAGTCGCCTCAATTGTAGGATTTGCATTTGCAACTGATTGTTTTGTCTTTAGTTTATTTAACCACCACCCCAATACAACCCCAATTGAAAGAGCAATGATTAATAAAAAGGCCATTTGCAAGATTAAAAAAAGCATTGTTTTCCTCTTCTTAGGATAAGAAATTTTAATAAGGTGCAATTTTGGCGGCATTATTTTTCTTCTGATTAACTGATTTCAAGTGACATCTAATCATTCTACACAACACTTGAAAATCAGTTAACCAAGAGGAAAAAACAGTCAAAAATCACACTTCATTGACATTTTTTCCTTAAACTATAGCTCTTCAGATAATTAATTTCCAAATATCAAGAAATCCAAGCTTTAGCCTGTACGAACCCCGCAAGTTAAAGCTTAGATTCCTGTTAAAATTTAATCTGCGAGCAACTATAGCTTGATTTTCATTCAATAATTAGCTATACCCAATTAGTAATAGAAAATGTGTAACTGATATACCATTCGTAAATCTATACTTGGACACATTATTAGAACATGGGTATAGTTGAAGGTATCTCGAAAGAACAGTCTTTAGATGGTTTGAAGGAACAGTCCTGAAATAAAATGCTGGTTTAGCCTGACTCTTTTCTGCCTGAAGCGTAACCGTCACTCATTGCATACCAACAGCTATGCTCCTTGCATCGGATACCATTCAGCTGAAAAACAGCTTGGTAGAAAAACAATATTTTATTTCGAGATTACTCCTAAGCCCATTAGACAGTACTTTTAATAATAATTGACGTGAACCAACTCTACAAGGTTAAAGTTAGGTAAAATGACGACTAAATCATCCTTATTTCCTAGCTCATCTCAGATGAGTTATTCTTTTGGACTCGCGAGTGAAAGGGGTATAGAGATAGATCAAGGCTATGATCCTGTTTCTGCTTGGCGTGCATTGTCTCACCATGTTGTGCGTTATCCTCGTGATTTACGCGCTCATGCGCAACGCATATTGCTAGGACACCATAATAATGATGTTTCTAGTTTTCTACCTGGCTCTTTGCAGGATTTGTTTTTGATTCTGGAAAATAACGGCTATGCGCTACGTAAGAACTTACTGGATTTATCAAAGCAACATCTAACGGAAAAAGAAGTTAGGTTTTTTACCCAATGGATAAAGCAAAATGCTAAAAGTGATAAAACACACCACTGCTGGCGCACGGGTTCGGTGTTAAGTACGGGTAGTTGTGGGGGCGAATCATTATTAGATGAGCAAGCGCAACAACAAAGTGAAGAGTCAAATACAGCCGCGTATACTAATGTCCTTGAAGAAGCTAGAGCCTGTCTGGATTATGGGCAACTAGATGTGGCACAGCAATTACTGGAAGATGAGATTCTAAAATCTCCGCAGTCAGAAGAAATAGAACAAGAACTACTGACGATTTATCGACACAGTAGAAACAAAGATCAGCTTATTGCTCTAAGCAAAAAGCTGGTAGCTCAAGGTGTCACTCTCTCGGAAGAGTGGATAGAATGCCAACAAAACTCCACTACTTGGGGCAAATAATAATAAAATGAGTCATTATTAATGTTTAATAAAACCTCACAGAGACCATTAATTGTTGAATTAATGGATATAAGCAAGCAGAATGAGGCTATATTAAAATTCTTTATATCAGGGGTAGGAAATAAAGTATTTAGTATAGGCAACACTTCTTCTGAAGTTGAAGCATATATCATCGACTATGATTTTCCAGGAGCTCAGGCGCGCTGGGATGAGAACTATGCTGTCGATAATAAGCCACGCATTATTTTATCGACTGATAATCCTCGGTCAGATAATTCAGTATGGGTGGGAAAACCTCTGTCGTCTAAGAAACTAATCGAAGCTGCCACGGCAATAAAGGATATACTGAAGAAATCGCCATCAACAACTTCACCCACTTTAGATAGTGACACGAACGACTTGGGAAGTGAGATAATGCCAAAGAGGCCTGACACAAAGGCATTTTCTTTGACAAGTGAAACGATGCCTCCTAAGAAAAAGCCTATCTCAAGGAAAGTATCAACGACAACATTAGTTTCCCCTGAACAATCAACGGATGCTAAGACTGAAACTACTGTAGGTAATAATAAAGATACAAGTGGACAGTCAAGAGAATCAGAAAGCGGCTTGTCTCATAGCGGAGTCGGTAAATTACAATCCAACCAAGCTTCTAAAAAAGAAGCCATTAACAAGTCAAGAACAAAAGAGCAGATTGCACAAGAAGTTATTCGACAAGAAATGCGTTGGAAAGAACTTTGTGGGGACAATAATGATACAAGTACGCATCAGGCTGATGAGGTGCGCTATGTTCCAGAGAACTACTTTATTGGCAAGTTGACTGGGGCGGTACGTTTAGCGAAACAATCTCAGCAAATTGTAGAGGTTAAAGCACAACCACATTCAGTCTATATTTTGCCAGATAAACATCAGATTTTTACAGCGCTAGAAATTGACAACGAACGTTTTATACAATTTTCTCGTGATAAGATTCAACAAGGGGAAATGAATATTCATATATTAAGCAGTATTGAAACAGGAAAGCTGGAATTACAAATGAGTCAACAGCCTGAATATATTCATAGTTTAGAGTCATTTCTTTGGACAAGTAGTTTGTTGGCTTCAAAAGGGCGAATACCCGCAACGATGGACATAGATAAAAAGACAGCATTAAAATATTGGCCGAGCTTTGCACGTATCGAAGCCTTTCCATACAGTATGAGAATTGCTGCTTTATGGCATCACTCTCCTGATACTCTGATACAAATGGCAACAAAGTTAGCAATACCACAACGCTATGTGTTTGCTTTTTATAATGGGGCTGATGCTTTGGGCTTAGTTGAGCATGACCCTAAGAAGGTAAAAAAGCAAATAAAAGCCAGCCCTAAGAAAAAGGGTGGAGGTTTAATGTCACGCTTGTTTAAGCGTTTGTTAGGGGGAGATTCATCATGAGTGTTGTCAATAGAAAGATTATATTTACAGGTCCTGTAGGATCTGGAAAGACAACCGCAATCGTTTCAATTAGTGATATTGCACCCGTTACAACGGATCAAAATGCATCAGATATGACGCAAAAACGCAAACGTGATACCACGGTTGCTATGGATTATGGTGTTATTAATGTCAGTGAAAATGAACGTGTACACCTCTATGGCACGCCTGGACAAGAACGCTTTGACTTTATGTGGAGTATTCTGACGAAAGGTGGTATCGGTTTAATTCTATTAATGGATAATACACGACAGGATCCATTTCAAGATTTAAAATTTTATACTGGGGCATTTAAAGAGTTTATCGACGAGCAACAAATGGTGGTGGGCGTAACCAGAATGGACTTGCAACGCACTCCCAATATCGATGATTATAGAAGATGGTTGGATGAATTAGGCTATTCTGCTCCCGTTTTTGAAATTGACGCACGTTCAAGGAAGGATGTTTCAGTATTAATTCAAGGGTTACTTTTATCCCTAGACCCAGGAGTATCTTAGTAATGAGCAACTATGTTCCCCAACAAGATCTTTATTTAGGTGTAACACCTGCGGGTTGTTATTATGCTGCTCAGGATGATAAAGACGAGCCAGGACGGAACTTTTTACATAATATATTGCGTCAACTAGAGACTCCCTTGTTTAATGTGAAAGTAGCTTGTGCATTTAGTGGCTTAAAGAAAAAAAATGCACTTGAATTTGTTCATTGGTTACAGGATGCTGGTTTTATCTATGGTACCGAAGACCCAGAGGATGCACCACAAGATTCTCTTGAAATTCTTCTCCCAGAAAAACTGAAAACACTATCAGATGAAGGTAAAGCAGTGTTGGCAGGATCTCAGGGTTTATATCTTGGAGCGGCAGGTTACCCGCATGAAGTTGCTGAAGAACTGGCAGCAATGAGTGCAAACTTAAGCAATGTCTATAAGCATCATGAGTCTTTATTACGAGGCAACTTAGGGTACAGACAACAGGCCTGGGGGGTGGTGGATTCATCAGGCAATAGTAAGGTAGGTTTTTGGCCTATTCACATTGGCGATGACTACTTTACATTGATTATTTCTGGCATGCCACAACTTAATCAAGACAGTTTTAAAGAAATTATATGGGCCCTATCTACACGTTATGATATGAGATGATTTATTTATGTTTCGGAAAAACAAAGTTTTTGAAACAAACCATATAGATTAATATTATTATGCATATTGATTTATTGAATAATGATGTGATTTTGTCTTTTTGCCCAAAGGGCATCATGTTCTTCATGCAAAGGTCTTACCCTATTTTTACTACCTGAATCCGTGAGATCAATGCAGATGCGAGGTACGAAATATTGTTTTTATAGTGGAGTTAAAAAAGCTTTGCGTAATTGAGTTATCCATTTTCAAAAAAACGAAATGATAAACTCACTAAATCTTAGTTTTACCCGTAAGTTAGGCGGGTATTTTTTAATATTTCTATCGAATCAATATCTTGTGACTCATGCGATAGTGGCTTCACAGATTCAGGTACACACTATTACTTATATTTAACAGAGGAAATACTTATGCGTTCTGAAATGCTGAACTCAATTTTAAGTGACTTAAATGGCTCAACAGCGGACATAGAAGCATCAGCCGTACTTTCTACTGATGGACTAATGATGGCGTCTGTATTGCCAGCAGGAATGGATGAAGACCGTGTTGGTGCAATGAGCGCTGCAATGCTGTCTTTAGGTGATAGAACAGCAGAAGAGCTAGGGCGTGGAGCTTTAGAGCAAGTGCTTATCAAAGGTGATAATGGCTATATTCTAATGACTCACGCAGGACATGAGGCAGTGCTTACTGTCTTGGCGAAGCAAAATGCAAGACTAGGATTGATTTTTCTGGATGTAAAAAGAGCCGCTGAAAGCACGGCTAAAATTTTATAATGTTGATGATTTAATTGACAAGCTATGTTAGTCATAGTGTGAAAATGGGGAAATAATAGCCGTCCAATGCGATAGCGATTATTAGCTGGCTAAAAGGATTTTCAAAAGCTTAAAGCATAAAAAGTAATAATGGTCTTTATTATAAGTATTTCCTAAAAAGAAAGGATGTAGTTTAGGATTTAATCAGCGGAAAGTATCTAATGCGCACACAAAAGCGTGACAATAAAATAATGTTTATGACTAGCAAAGGTATTATTCAACTATTCTTTTTAGTCCCCGTGCTTCTCATTGGGCTATTAGTAGCACCTGCCAGTTATGCTGAAAATACTAAAGCTACCTATGGTCCAATTAAAGGTAGTGATACGTTGGGTCTAATTGTTTCACGCAACTACTCTGGCTCAAGTCTTTCTCAGCAACAGATTATGACAGGGATTTTACGCGCTAATCCTGAAGCTTTTATTGGTGGGAATATTCACTTCTTACTGAGGGGAGCGACTCTTCGTTTGCCAACGGAAAACTTAATAGCAACCATAGACCCTCAAAAAGCTAAGAAATTAATAAAAGAGCATTATCAATATTTCAAAAGAGGGAAAACGGGTCATTTTAAAATAGAACCTCTGGCTAATGCAACGAATGCAGATACTGTTGATTTTGAAAGGGATGCAACAATCATTCTTTCAGAAGCCGCGGGGAGTCATGCGCAACAGCAACAGAAAGGTTCTCATACTGAAACAATAAAAAACAAACTCATTATAAATCCTAGCGTCCAAGTAAAAAAAACTGCTCCAAGTCGTGTCAAGAATAACATTAACGATATTGAGCTTGAGTCATTAAAAATTAAAATTTCTCAACTAGAAAAAATATTATCTAAAAGACAAGTTTCTGATTCTAATAGCACTAATCATGAAATCTCAAAAGAACTAAAAAACACACTAAAAATACAAAAAGAAAAAATAGATTTTTTAGAGCTGGAAAGAAACAATAAAACCAAGGAATTAGAGCAACTACAAACAAAAATAACAGCGCTTGAAGCTTCACTAAAGAAGATGTCGCAGTCCCTGTCTGATACCACAATAACAGCTGGAACAGCCGATGCTAAAGATAAGCTTATTGTTGAATTAAAGCAGCAAAATGCAGTATTAGAAAAAAATCTTAGTTCCCTACAAGCTGAACTAGATCAAAAAACTGCTGAGGTAGCTTTACTGACTACTGAGATTAGCCAATCTAAACAGAAAATTGGTCAACTAGAAACAAAGTTGTTAGATAGTGATAAAGAAAGTGCCAAGCTTGATCAGAAAATAGCAAATATGGAGGCCAAGCTTGCTAAGATTAGACAAGAGCCTGCCAGAAATTTAGCTGAAAATGAAGTTAATGGCGCAACATCAAACTTTGGAATGTCCCCGTGGGTTTGGTTGCTACCTTCGCTATTTTTACTTTCAATCCTAGCTTATTTATTTAAACGCTCCTTTTCTCAGCCTAAAAAAGTGTTAGTTGCTGATACTACAGATTACACTTCAAAAAATACAGAAACACTTGTTGATGATATTGAAGAAGAGCAACCTTATCAACAAAAAGAATCCAACAGAGCAGAAGCAATAGCATCTGTTCCTGATATTGTAAGCTCTGCCAGCGAAGAAGAATCTATAGAATCCTCTATTAAGCTTGATATAGGCAAGGCCTACTTAGATATGGATATGTCTGATGCGGCCATTGAAATATTGCAAGAAGCTTATGAAGAGGGTAGTGAAAAGCAACGCCTAGAGGTACGAGCTTTATTAGAAAAATTGACGCCATAATAATGGTTAAGAAGTTCCAAACAATGATTCTACCCACTTGCTACCCCTTTAGCTCTGCTTGAATCGTTATGTAGAGAAAACTATGCATCTATTGAGAGGCTCAGGAACAAAAGATCTGTGCAATATGGGTAGAATCATGGCTTGAAGCTTCCTTATTAACTTAATCCATAAAATTAGACAAAAAATAAATTCTCTCACAAAAACGCAGAAATCTATTTTTTTACCCTCTTAAATTGCTACCCATTTCACCTGCATCGCGATAAACCTTCGATAAAAATATTGCATACCATTCTAATCCTGTCTTTTCAATTCCCTCAAAGTAACTGGATAAAAACTAGTACCAAAAGGTCTTCCTTGTCATAGATAGGCCTAATTCCCGCAATAATCGGAATGAAATTCCTCCAATTTCTAATGTGGTTGATAATTAAACCTAAAATAACTGGAGGGTAAATGAAAAATATAATTAAAAAAGACCTGTTTATACTGCTTACTATGTGGCTAAGTCCTGCTACGATACTTTTATTAGTCATCTCTATCTATCTTGTACAGCCTAAAGTAGAAGCAAAATTAGTCTCAAGTGTTCGATCTGTATTGGCAGAGCATAATATTGATGCAGAGGTATCCTTTTCAGGACGTGATGGAACTCTGACAGGAGAGGTTGCTAGTCAAAAAATAGCTGATAACGCAAAAAAATTATCACTAGCTGTTTTTGGAATACGTGTAATACGCAATCAATTACTAGTTAGAGACCAGCCTTATAGTGCTTCCAAAATTACTAATGAACTGCAATTGCCCATTATTGAAAAAATCTCTTACAGAATTAATCCACAACAAGATCTTG
>DRMS01000341.1 GCA_011322515.1 Leucothrix mucor | reverse complement strand
TACTTTTTAGAAAGCAAAAAAATGAAATTTTGTTGTGAAAACAATCATTTTTGAATTTTGAAAATGCTTTAAGTTATTGTTTTATAAGGCTACCTGCAAGTTATGAGAAGTTACCATAAAAGCTCTTATCCCTATGTTTTAACTACCTTTTATAAGAAAACAAAAAAACTGTTTTTTTTGTCCATTTTTCCATTTTTTGGACAGTGGCTTGTCGCTAATTTTTCTATTTAGATTTAGATTTCATTGCATGATTTCAATGGGTTAATGAAATATTCAAATTTTTAGAAATGAGGTGGTTATGAAAAAAGACAAAAGGGTTCACTTTACATTGTGGGTAACGCCAGAGATTAGAAAATGGTTGATTAAGAGAGCTGGTAAAAATGAGAGGTCATTCAGTGGGGAAGCAGTATTTTTGTTTAAGCAGATTATGAGACAAGACATGAGAGGCAAATAAAGCCTGAACCTACATACATAATATTTATAGATCGGCTGGGGATGGACACAACGAAAACGCTGTTTTTATCGCTGGCTGGCAATGATCAATTCAACACCCTTTCTTTTTTTATTCTTAAATCTTGCAACTCTTTGATAAAGAGTCGCAGGTAAATCATGATTACTAATCATGCTCACTTTAAGAGTATCGTGAGTAATTGGACGATTCAAAGCTAGTACAATATCATCTTTCTTAAGGTAAAAATCCTGCGTTCATTTGCTAGCTCTATAGGAATGAAGGACTCTTTTTCCCATATAGTCCTACCATGTTACATTTGCAATCTGTAATAAACGACTCCCATTATCTGCATATTGAGCTTTTTTGAAAGCAACACCTGAAACTGTTTCTAAGCAATCTTCTATTTTATATTTAGACCATTTACAGTCATCAGCTTTTCTATGTTGATATATTTTTCCATTCACCGTAGCAGCTAGTACGGATTGGCGGAAGCGTTTTAGGGGTGCGGAGATGGCATCAAGGCAGTTTTTTAGGGTATCGACCTGTGCCAGTAGATTATCCAGTTGGGTGGCGATTTCTTTTTGTTTGGCTAGTGGGACATAAATAAAAGATGCTTGTTTTCCATCTTTTGTTCCAAGGCGAGGCATGTTTACACCATAACCAACCTTAGTTACATATTCCAAAAAAGTTGGATGTTTTAGCCAGTAAAATAAATACTTACTATTTAATCCTATATTTCCTGAGAGTGGAAGTATTTCAGTTGAGCAGACACCGTCATCTTCTGCCACAACTACTTTGTTTAGATAAGGACGTAATTTCCCATAAAGCACATCTCCCTTTTTAAATTTATTTTTTGTGCTTTTTGTTTTCCTCTCTTTAAATATGATTTTTTGCAGAATAACAGATGTGTTTTTCTCAATATCTTCAAGCTCAAGAACCCAAGTATTATCCTCTATCTCATCAGCTTTAGCTTTTAATGCTTTTCCATACTCAACAACATCACCCAAATGCACTTGAAGCCATTCAGAAGGAAAGCTAGTAGGGTGGGAGAATCCCACCGTTTCGATATTTGACTGGAATTGTTGGTGGGATTCTCCCACCCTACGATGCTTGTGCGAACCACACAAGCTAAAGCTTGGACTCCTGCGGAAATTTCCCTCGTTCCCATGCTCCTGCGTGGGAACGCATACGGATTGTTGCTATTGCTCGTACTATTTTAGCCGCCAAAGTACTTGGATAAAATATCCAAATCACCTGTAATATAAGCGTTGAAATTTGCACTTCGTAGAATGCTTGATATGCATTCCCACGCTGGAGCGATGGGAACGAGGGATATCGGTAGTGGGTCACAATATGGCTACTAGGCTTAAGGCGGACACGACTCGCTCCTATGCTCCAGCGTAGCGAGATTAATGTACCCAAAAAAGGATGTTCCATGCCAAACAAAACCCCCATTAAAAATTCCCGTCTCCCACGCAAAGCCAGTTTTACTGACCGCAAGCAACCCCAACACTATTTCCAGCAAGCCTTGGCGGAGATTGAACAGCGACAGTACAGCCTGCTTAATTTCTATGGAGTGGGCGGCATTGGCAAGACTCATTTACATGAGCATCTGCAACAGGCGCATTTGGATAAGGATTCAAGCTGTTTATATAGCTGGGTTGATTTTAGCTTGCCTGATCAGCGTAGCTTGAATAAAACCCTGCGGACATTGGTGCAAAACTTTACGGGCGAGGATAAGATCGCCTTCACCGCTTTTGGACTGGCTTATATGATCTATTGGGAAACCGCTTTTCCTGATCAGGAGATTAAAAAAGCGGGCTTGCCTTTTTTGGAGGAAGGCAGTTTATTAGCGGCTGCGGTGGATATGGCAGAAAGTGTTGGCGGTTTTGCATCAATGGCAGTGGGTGCAATGAGTTATCTTTATGGAAAAGTTAAAGAAAATGCCTTTGACAGTGAGTTACGTGATGCGCTCAATCGGCTGACCAACCTGCGCATGGACGAGATAGAGGATCAGCTTGGGCGGTTTTTTGCCTATGATATTGAGCAATACCAGCTCCAGCATCCTGATAATAAAATTGTCCTTTTTATTGATACCCATGAAGCCCTATGGGTGGATAAACGCACCGAGGCAAACCGTCTTAGCCAAGATCAATGGCTTCGGGATGACTTGATAGCCCAGCTTCCTTGGGTGCTGTTTGTAATCAGTGGTCGAGAGCGAATAATCTGGGATGAAATCCCCGATGATAACTGGGGGCAATTTCTGCATCAACGCCAGCATTTATTAGGGAAATTAAGTGATGATGATACCCGCGATTTTCTAATCAGTGGCGATATTATGCAGGAGGCGATTCAGGATAGGATTATTGCCGATAGTAAAGGCGTGCCGTTTTACCTTGATCTGTGTATAGAAACCTACGATAGAATTGAACAACGTGGCAAGATGCCTAGCGTAGCAGACTTTGCCGCTGTTGGCAGTCAGCATCAACTCTTTGAACGCTTTACCCGCTATCTGGATCGAACCGAGCTAGAAACCCTAAAAGTGCTTGCCCATACGCAAAGTTATAATGCCGCATTATTTACCCTGCTAGTGGATAAATTCCAAACAGGCTACCCCATTTCCGCCCTATCGCAACTGCATCAGTTCTCTTTTATTAATCAACAGCAACAACAATTCCAGTTGCATGACCTGATGCAAAAAAGCCTATTAGACGCACAGCAACAGAGCGCCCCTGAGCGATCAGAAGCGATTTACCAGTTTTTATTTGATGACTATAATGCGCAACTGCAAGACCTAACGCTAAATCAGCTCACCGACACTCACCTAAAAGCACTCTTAGCGGCATTTTATTATAAGACGCGTTTAGTGGGGGCTAAGGAATTAGTTGATTGGTTTATAACCCCACGAAATATTTTTACCGATGCCGCCTACTATAAGCCGCTATTAGCACTTGATTTGCAATTACAGCATATTGTAGACAATGAGCTAGGGCAGATGCATCTTTATAGTAGCGATGTTTTACATCATTTGGCTTATTTGTATGAGAAGACAGGTCAATACAAACAAGCTGTACCGCTACTCCAAAACTCACTGGCAATAAGGGAACAGGCACTGGAAAACGATCATCCTGATGTGGCAGCTAGCCTTAATAATCTGGCTGAATTATATCAGTCGCAAGGCAAGTATGATCAAGCCGAACCACTCTATCAACGCTCTCTGGCAATAAGGGAACAGGTACTGGGAAAAGACCATCCTGAGGTGGCAACTAGCCTTAATAATCTGGCTGGATTATATAATTCGCAAGGCAAGTATCAGCAAGCCGAACCACTCTATCAACGTTCTCTGGCAATAGGGGAACAGGCACTGGGAAAAGACCATCCTGATGTGGCAACTAGCCTTAATAATCTGGCTGGATTATATGAATCGCAAGGCAAGTATCAGCAAGCCGAACCACTCTATCAACGCTCTCTGGTAATATGGGAACAGGCACTGGGAAAAGATCATCCTGATGTGGCAACTAGCCTTAATAATCTGGCTCTATTATATAAGTCGCAAGGCAAGTATGAGCAAGCCGAACCACTTTATCAACGCTCTCTGGCAATAAGGGAACAGGTACTGGGAAAAGACCATCCTAATGTGGCAACTAGCCTTAATAATCTGGCTGGATTATATGAGTCGCAAGGCAAGTATGATCAAGCCGAACCACTCTATCAACACTCTCTGGCAATAAGGGAACAGGCACTGGGAAAAGACCATCCTGCTGTGGCAGCTAGCCTTAATAATCTGGCTCTATTATATAACTCGCAAGGCAAGTATGATCAAGCTGAACCACTCTATCAACGCTCTCTGGCAATAAGTGAACAGGCACTGGGAAAAGACCATCCTGAGGTGGCAACTAGCCTTAATAATCTGGCTGGATTATATTATGCACAGCAACACTATAATCAAGCCCTGCCCTTATTTGAACAGGCATTGGCGATTTTAAAAGGCGTATTTCCTAATGGGCATCCTAATATTGAGGTAATGCAAGAGAATATTGAGATTTTAAAGGGTAAGATGGAGTAGTATAGCGTCAGCCTCGTCACCCATGCTGACGGCTCTAGCCGTCTAAAATATAAAACGACAAATAATTTCCAGATGGCTAGAGCCATCAAACTGCATTACGCGGCTGGAGCCATGTAACGAGATTAAAAATGGTGGGTTAAGTAAGTGTATTAAACTATTGCAGAGATTAACCCACCATTTTTAGTTGTATTTATTATCGAGTATGAAAATCACCCACCCTACGTTTCTTCCAGAACCTATAGTTGATCTGGTTAATCGATATAGTTATTTTTAATCAAGTATTTAGACGCATAAATTGGCGCATATGGGGAAATCACCTGCAATATAAGAATTGTAGATACTCTCTTCCAAGTCCAGCAAAATCTACATTTTCTCATAAAAGAAATTAATCAGGTTCTGCTGTTTATTTTTCCCAAACAAAAGCCTTAAGATTTATCTTAAATCTTA
>DRMS01000340.1 GCA_011322515.1 Leucothrix mucor | reverse complement strand
CAATATAGCCTTCTGCAATAGAGCATATCTATAGCAAGATTTCTTGTTTTTCAGACGTATATTACATTTCCCATCTATTTAAGGAACAGTTAAAATTCATACTATTTCACCCGCACCCTTCGACTCCGCTCAGGGTACAGCTCCCTGAGCCGAGTCGAAGGGTGCGGAAATTTAATAAATGAATGTCTATACGTTAGCTTTACATAAGCCATCACCCCGTATTTCACAAGTTCAATACAGGCTATGGAATTATCTAAATTAATGAACTTACAAGGTTGACTATTCATGCCTTGATATACGCTATAATCACAAAAATAATTAAACTAAGGAAACCGCCAATGGCAGCTTATCAAGTATCACGTTCACTCACTATTTCTGCACCAGTAGAAACAATTCACGCTTCACTCATTGATTTTAAACAGTGGCCTGCATGGTCTCCTTGGCTAATTATAGAGCCAGACGCAACGCTTAAATATAGTGATCCCCAAGGAGAAGCTGGCTCCAATTATAGTTGGGAGGGTGAGTTAATTGGCTCTGGCAGTATGCAGATAGAAAAAATAACAGATTCCAAGGTGGATATAAAAATCACTTTTATAACGCCCTTTAAATCCAAAGCGGATGTTAATTTTGAGCTTGAGAGTCTTAATACTGGTGAGACTAGGGTTACTTGGAATATGGCGGGGAAAGTACCTTTTTTCCTTATTCCGATGCTCAAAAAGATGAAAGCTTATATTGGCATGGATTATGAACGCGGCTTACGTTTGCTGAAAGAATATATAGAAACGGGGGCTATTTCATCCTCCATTACGATTGGCGGTATTAGCAATCACCCTACCGTTCAGTATATTGGTATAAAAAATGAGTGCAAATTAGAGGATATGGGCAAGGTAATGCCTGCTGATTTTCAAAAACTAGCTCAGTTTGTAGAAGACAATAATCTCTCTACGAACTCTGCCTTTACTCTTTACAATGAGTTTGATCTAGTTGAGCAACATGCTAGTTTTATATCAGCTATTAGCATTGATAGTGATATGGAGGTTGTAGCGCCCTTTATGATAGGAGAACTCAAGGGTGGCGAGTGTGTGAAGGTCATGCATACAGGTTCTTATCCCCATCTTGGTAATGGCTGGGCTGCGGCAATGGGATATGCCCGAGCAAAAAAAATCAACACAACAAAAACACCTGTAGGTATTGAGTATTATTTGAATGATCCTATAACGACCCCTGCTAATGAATTGATTACAGCGATTGTTTTGCCTATAAAATAATGTCAATTATCGGCATCCTTTTCCATTTAGAACCTTCCAAGTAATGAATTTACCTATATTGCGCTGATTTTTTGTTCCTGATTCAGATGATTCAAGCAGGAGCAAAAGGGCGCTACCAATTTAAGCAGGGATACTCCATAAATTCAAAGGCTTATTAAATTTTCGTTTTTTTCGGCTACTAGTTTAAAGCAGGACAGTCCATGTTTCTGCTATTCACCCGCACCCTTCGACAAGCTCAGGAAGCGGAGTCCTGAGTCTACCGAAGGGCTAGTTCCCTGAGCTTGTCGAAGGGTGCGGGTTATTTGCCATGACGTTACTTGTCCCGCCTTAAGTTGCTAGCCGATAGAAGCAAAGAACCGACTAAGAAGTGAAAATATAACCAAATGTCAACAGAACCTAGTCCTCTCGCTTTACCTGATGTGCCATAAAGCCAATTTCTTTAAATGCACCATACTGCTTAAATTTAATCTCTCGTATCAATGCATCTAGCAAATAGTCCGCGCTCATTTCTTTTTCTGAAAAACGATTCTGTCTAACCGCAGTGGCAAAGTCTCCTGGGGTAATGCCTTGTAATGCGCGTACTTTATTCTTAATGGTTGTTTCATCCTCAATCGCTACACTGCCAGCATCTGCTAGAGTTTGTAAGAATAGCACCCAGATTTGATCTGCTTTTAAATAATCAAACTTAATTTTAAGGTCAAAACGTCGCAATGATGCTTGGTCTAGTACTTCCATTAGATTGGTAGTGCAAAAGAATAATCCTTCAAATTGTTCCATTTGCGTTAGTAGTTCATTGACCTGAGACACTTCCCATGACTCGCGCGAGAGGGTGCGGTCGCGTAAAAAGCTATCGGCTTCATCAAGCAGTAAAATAGATTGATCATAGTTAGCTTGCTCGAACATATTGCAAATATTGTGTTCTGTCATACCTACATAGGCATCAAGCAAGTCAGATGCACGTTTAATTAATAGGGGTTTGTCCAGCCGATTTGCAAGCTGATGCACAAATTCACTTTTACCTGTTCCTGATGGGCCGTAAAAGCAAAAAGTACCACGGGGATTTTTCTTTAAACCTTTTTGCAAACCCGCTAAATTATAATCAGGGTTTACGCCTTCTAAGCGATAAGTCAATATGCTGGGATGTGGGTTTGACAAGTTTTTATCATAACCCATTGCGTTTAGGGTATTGCCCAGAATGCGCTCCATACTAGCTTCAATTTGTGCTTGTTGTTTTTCACCTAGTGCTTTTACTACATTGACAGCGCGTGAAATTAGAGCAGGGGCGAGGTCTTCATTATTTGAAATTTTATCAATCCATGCCTCACTAACGTCTAAATCACCCATATGTTTTTTAATGATACCAAAGCGGGTGCTTTTAGGAGGGATTTTTAACTCTACCACATAATCAAAGCGGCGAATAATGGCTTCATCGATATGGCTGATAACATTAGAGACCCATAAAGTAGGGAGTTGATTACTTTCTAGAATATGATTTAAAGCGCCTTTTTTTGCGTTGGTGCTGGTGCGAATTCCAAAGCGTTCCATATTGCCATCACGAATAAAGGCATCTTCAATTTCATCAAAGAGAATCAAGGTATTTTCTTTTCTCTTTAAGACTTGCAAGCAAAGACGATAAGAGTCCATGCGTGAATCATGATCGTCTTCATCATAATAATCAGTGCTGGTTACGTCTGTAGATACTTCATACAATTGCATTTTTAATGAAGTTGCTAATGTACGCACCATTTCGGTCTTGCCTGTTCCTGGTACACCATAAATGAGTATATTAACGCCTTTCCTTTTTTCTTTACTGCTAATTTGTAGGTAGCGATGGAGTAATTGATAGTCATCTTGCAGGTGCTTAAAATCTTCTGGGAGTAGGGTTGCCTTCTTGCCTAGTGAAAAAAAGCGTGTTAATGACTTCATCATATCAGGCTGACTATCATCCAACAGTACTTCGCTCATATCGCCAATGGTAGCGAGTTGATAAAACAACTGTCCTGTATCTCGTGATAGACGTACCAACCCAGTGCGATGTAATAAGCCATCAGAGGATAATGCTTTGCGTACCTTCGTTGTATCAATATCTAAAATAACCGCTAGTGAATTGATGATATTAGCAGAGGATAAAGAGCCTAAAATTTCAGTTACATTCTCAATTTCACGCACTGTATTGAGTATCATGCAAAAGGTTAGCAACTCTTTTTCAGTCGTATTCATGCCAATTAGCTCAGCCAGTTTATCCATATTGTTAAACAGTGGCCCTTGCTTGAGATTACTTAATTGAGCATTTTTTTGATGCAACGGTTTAAGAATTTTGCGCAGTTTCTTCTTTTTAAGTCTGTCATCCTCATATTTTTCAATCAGGCGCTCCAGACCGATAAAGGTCAATACTTTATCGTACTCTTCTAGACCATAGCTCATACTCATTAGTGTATAGCCACGCAAATCTATCAGTGTGCGCAATATCCAGCGCTCGATAATGGGTCGGTATTGTTCAGATGTATTGGGGAAGAATTTATTCACTATATTGTTTTGCCGTGTGTTGTTTATTGGTTTAAAGTCTCTAATGGTTATGTGACAAGGATAGCACATAACCGTTTTCTTTTAGGATTAAGCATGATTTGCGCTTGATGCAATGATTCAATCATGCAACTATCTGCGCTCCATAATCCCAGTAAATATTAAGATAGTATCGATAGCGATAACACGCCTTTCGATAATCTTTTATTTTATGATACCGACCAGTTTAGGAACGAGCACAAAACAACTTCCCGATCTATAACTTGCTTTTTTACCCCAGCTTGGATGACCTCATTCGTTGCGTAGAGTGACTATGTGCCTCGTGAGTTCATCCAATCTGAACAGCATTATGGGTTTTGATAAGGGAATAAGCATGATCAAAACCCATGCCTTGTCTTGAACGCTTTGGTTTGCTCTGTATCCGTCAATATAACGCGGTTGGAGTACTAGCACCTTTTAAAAATAAGGATAAAGTATGAATTTTTCTTCTCTCGGTCTTGCTGAGTCATTACTACGCGCTGTTAAAGAACAGGGCTATGATAAACCAACGCCCATCCAAGCGCAGGGTATTCCTGTTGTTTTACAGGGTAAGGATATTATGGCTGCGGCGCAAACGGGGACAGGCAAAACGGCAAGTTTTACATTACCTTTATTGCATCGTTTGTCACAGGGGCGTAAAGCAGGGAAAAATCAGGCGCGCGCCTTGGTGTTAACACCAACTCGTGAATTGGCGGCACAGGTTGAGGCGAGTATTAAGACGTATGGAAAATATTTACCTCTGACCGCTATGGTTGTTTATGGTGGCGTAAAAATTAACCCACAAATGATGCGTTTGCGTAAAGGAACGGATATTTTAGTTGCTACACCAGGGCGTTTGTTGGACCTTTATAGTAAGAATTCTGTAAAGTTTGATCATTTGGAAGTACTAATACTGGACGAAGCGGATCGTATGCTGGATATGGGCTTTATCCATGATATTCGTAAGATTATTGCTTTATTACCTAAAAAACGTCAAACTTTGCTTTTCTCAGCTACTTTTTCTGCAAAAATTCGCACCTTGGCAGAAGGATTATTGCAACAGCCTGTTATGGTTGAAGTTAGTCCAAGAAATACGGCGGCTAAAACCGTTAAACAGCTTGTCTTTGAAGTGGATAAGAGTAAAAAACCTGCTTTATTAAGTCATTTAGTACGTAATAATGAGTGGCAGCAGGTATTGGTTTTTATGCGTACTAAGCATGGGGCAAATCGTTTGGTCAAGCGTTTGGATAAAGAGGGTTTGCGTGCTGCCGCCATTCATGGCAATAAAACACAAAATGCACGTACTAGGGCATTAGCTGATTTTAAATCAGGCAAGGTACGTGTTTTAGTGGCAACGGATATTGCCGCACGTGGAATTGATATTATTGATTTGCCGCATGTGATTAATTTTGAGTTACCGAATATTTCTGAGGATTATATTCATCGTATCGGGCGTACAGGGCGAGCAGGGTCAGAGGGTGAGGCGGTTTCTTTAGTGAGTGCAGATGAGGTGGAGTTACTTCAGGATATTGAAAATTTGATTGGACAAACCTTAGTGCGTGAGCAGGAAGTGGGATTTGTGCCTAGTCATAATGTGCCATTGACTAAGTTTAACCCCAATGCAAAACAAAAAAAACCAAAGAAACCTAAAAAACCCAAAAAAACTCAGCAAGTTTATAATAAGCAAAAAAACAAAAAAAGAGCATCACGAAACAATGAGTCAACTAATAGGAAACCGCATCGGGCTAAGCGCTTAAAAGGAGTTGGCGCTAAACCTAAGGCATTAAAGGAGTGAAAGCTTCAGCTTTTTAGTCATCAAGATGAAATTTAATAGTAAACGTCTATAGCAGTAAATAAGAAGGTATCTTCATTATTCTTGAGGTGTTTTTTATAGGAGGCTTGCTTAGTCTACGAAATGCTCTCTGGGGATGATAAGTCATTGCTAACTTCTATAAAGGATTCAAAAAAAAAGAGCAAAAACCTCACGGCTTTGCTCTTTTTTTATAAATCCAAATAAATTAATATTTGGATTTAAATATCGTTACAGCTATTAAAGCGCTACGATGTTCTCTGCTTGAGGGCCTTTTTGTCCTTCTGTTACAGTAAACTCAACTTTTTGCCCTTCGGTTAAAGTTTTAAAGCCATCGCCAGAAATAGCACTGAAATGAGCGAAAACATCTGGTCCAGATTCTTGCTCGATAAAACCAAATCCTTTCGCTTCGTTGAACCACTTAACGGTTCCAGTAGTAGTAGACATGTATAAAAATATCCTAATTTTATTCAAAAGTAATGCTAACTTCGTATGAAGTCAGTTAGTCAAAAAACATAAAGTATGCCCTTCAACTAAGTGTGAAGTATATAGAGCTTGTCTAGCGAGTCAATGAATACCTGATAACTGAGTGCGTATTGCATAATTTTTGAGTAGTTATTATTTAATATTTTCCTTCTGCTTTCATTTTTGCGATGCGTTGTCTGGCTAATGCCGCTGCTTTTGTTTTTGGAAAATAACGGTTTACATCTTCTAGTGCTCGGCGTGCATAAACCCAGTTTTTTAATTCATAGAAACTAAAACCTAACTTGATGGCGGCATCAGACGCTTTTTCACTTTTTTTATAGCGTTGTAAAACTTTTACAAATTCATCAACTGCTCCTGTATAGTTTTTTTGTGAGTACATGACCTCACCTATCCAGTATTGTGAGTTAGCGGCTAAGGGGCTTTCAGGATATTTTTTGATATAGTGACGAAAAGCTTGGATAGCAATATTAGGTTTTGCATTCACATTCTTATAGGCCTGATTATAAGCTGACTTTTCTTCTTGTGTTGGAGTACGAATTTTTTGGCGTGGTATTTTTATAACCTCTGCTTTGCCAATTAATTTTGCCTTGGGTTTTTCTGCTGCTTGCGTCGGTATTTTTACGGGAGATTTTTTAGTAGCTGTTACCACTTGTGCTTTAGGTTTGTTGGCTATTACGGCTTTTGTAGTCGCACTTTGGGTTAGAGTAGCAGGATTTACAGATTTTTTTGTCACTGCCTGAATTGGAGTGATTTGCTTTTTAGCAATGACATTTATTCGTTTAGATAACCCATCCATACGTTCATCTACGTCAAGAAAGCCATTTTTTTGAGTTTTTTTAAGCGTCTCAATCGTATGTTGTAATTGTTCATTTTCACCACGCAAAGAGTGAATCTCTTTTCCTAGTGCATCTATTCGTTGGAATAATTCAAGCAATGCTTCGCTATTATCTCTTGCTTGCGCAGGGTTAATAAATAATAAGCTTAAAATTAAAGAGAGTAGTAAGCTATGTTTTAATGGAATTATATTCATAATAAAAAAGCTCGCAGTTTATAGTGGATTGATCCAAGCTGCAGAGTGGGTAATAGACATCTTTCCTAAATAGATTTAGATGTTTTAAATCAATAGCTTACAAAATTACATTATTAGCTACACCATTGATATTATTATAAATTTAGCCTAATTGGGAAAGATGTCTAATCTTCTCTGACTACCAAATGTGGGCAAAAAATACTGCCCACCCTACGACCTAGTAGGTTACATAGTTTATTTCTACTCTACGATTTTTACTCCATGCTGTATTGTCATGCGATGGAACTAATGGCTTCTCTTCACCAAAAGCGACCGTCTCCATTTGTTCAGATCCTACATTTTTGAAGGACAAATATTGCCGAATGGTTTCAGCACGGCGCTCTGAAAGTGCAACATTATATTCACGTGAACCTCGCTCATCTGCATGACCCTCTAAGCGAATTCGCATTTCTGGATAGTTTGCAAGTAACTCTGCATGAGCCGCGAGTATTGGCTTGTATTTTTCAAGGATGGTTGATTGGTCATAATCAAAATAGATAATGCGCTGTGCCAATATACTACCAGACTTTTTAATATCAGCGGGAGTTAGCGGTTTGCTTTTTCCTTCTGTCATTAAAGCATCTATAGCGGCTTGAATCTCTGCGTCAATTGCTGCCTGTGAATCGGGATCAACACCAAAACCTTGTGCGTTAGCACTCTCGCTCCCACTTTCGCTCCCAATCCCACTTCCACTTTCGCTCCCAATTCCACTCCCGCTTCCGTTCCCAATCCCGCTACCCGTATCAAGATCGTTGCTGTTAATGCCTTGTGAATTGAAAGTATCTGTTGAAGCACTTCCACCGCCGCCACCGCCACCGATGAGACCGTCTTTACCCACAAGATCTTTAGCGGAAAAATCCTGACTACCACTACTTCCGCTTCTACTGCCAGCACCACTTTTATTGACTGTTGTTGTCATCATTCTATTTTTTTTATCCGACTTTTTATTTTGAAGCTGAGAACATCCCGCAAGTGTCAATGCGCTAATCAAAAGAGGTAGAAGATAAAGCTGTGCCCGTGTTGTTCGTTTCATTGGTATTTCCTTCAAAAGTGTTTAAATGTATTAGGTGTGCATAGGATGTTTTTAGCGAATATAAGGTGACCAAGCTGGCTCTCGAACTTCACCTTCAGGTGCATGAAGTTCTTGTTTGGATTTACCATTATCACTAACAACGACTAACTTTCCCCGTCCTTTGCGTTGAGTTGCATAAGCAATCATCGTTCCATTTGGCGCCAGAGAAGGTGACTCATCATACTTCCCCGTTGAAATTATATCAGCACCTGAGCCACCCATTTGCATGATAGCAATGCGAAATTGTCCGCCATTACGCCGAACTAAAGCAATTTTATTACCAACAATATCAGCCGCAGAATTGTAATTACCCACAAAGGTCATGCGCCTTGCTTGTCCGCCATGAGCAGAAACCTTATAAAGCTGAGCAGCCCCGCCACGGTTAGAGGTGAATATGATCGAGCGTCCATCGCTACTCCAAGCAGGCTCCGTATCAATTGCGCGGTCATTAGTCAATCGCTTTAACACACCATTATGCACTGAAAGGAGATATATTTCAGAATTGCCATCAATAGATAAGCTCAGTGCAATTTGTGAGCCATTAGGAGACCACGTTGGTGCGCCATTAATTCCTCTTTTTCCTGAAATCATGCGCTTATTACCCGTAAAAATATTCTGCACATAGATGGCTGATTTACCACTTTCAAAAGAAACATAAGCAAGCTTCGATCCATCAGGTGACCAACTAGGCGACATGATCGGTTGGTTTGAGTTTAGAATAACATGTGGATTATGACCATCTGAGTCAGCAATATAGAGTCGGTAGTGCTTATTTGGGCGACGACCTGTTGCTGTTACATAGGCTAAGCGGGTATCAAATGCGCCTTTTAAACGGGTAATACGTTCAAATATTTTATCGGTCGCTTTGTGTGCCATACGTCGCCTATTTTTTACATGACCAATGCGAAAAACGGCTGCTTTGCTTCCTGTACTGGTTTCTATTAGTTCAATATCTAGCCCTGCTTTTGTTAATCTTCCACGTACCAAGTACTCTGCTTTAATGGTTTTTAATAGTGTAGTGGATAAAGTGCCTCCAAAGATGGATAATGCCGTCTTATTGGTGAGGCGTTTTGTAGTAAATCGACCGCTACGCTTTAAATCTGCTTCAATAATAAAATTAGCGCCACCAGAAATGGGGGCTATTGCAATAGGAATACCATCACCTGCGCTTTTGGATATATGCAATTCAAGCTCTGCGGTTGATATGCTTGGTAAAACAAGCAACAATAGCAGAGCGAGTAAAGTATAGAACCAGTTGTTATTATTGCTTGTCATTCTTTATTGATCATCCATTGTTATTAAAAAAGTACGGTCTAAATCATTTCTGCTTGGCCTTGGTAGTGGCTCTGCATTTTTATACGCTTGTATAATAGAAGCGCAATAAGTAGCGTCCCCTCCACAATAAACCATTTCAACAGCACCACGTATATAACCACTAGGGGAAACTTTTATTCTTACTTTTGCCGACATTCCCTGCGTACCAGGAGGGATTTGCCAGCGCCGTTTAACATGGGTTACGATTCTTTTTCCCCAGTTTGTTTTTGCTTTTAATTTTGCAGCTTTTGATGCATGAGCTTTGGCAACGGCAAGTTTTGCTTCCAATGCTTTTTTCTTGGCAAGAATGGCTGCTTGTTTCTTTTTTTCTTTTTCTTCTTGTGCTTTTTTTGCTGCGGCTATTTTCTGTTCTTTTTCTAGCCTCTTCTTTTCCTTCCATTTTTTTATGGATGCATCACGAATTTTTTTATCTTCTGCCTCTTTTTTTGCTTTAGCCGCCGCAATTTTTGCCTTCCTTTCATCTTCTTCCTTCTTCTTTTTAGCAGCCGCTTTTTCTCGTGCTTTTTTTGCCGCGTACTCTTTAGCGGCTTTTTTCTTTGCATACTCCTTCGCCGCTTTTTCTTTCGCTTTCTTTTCGGCATATTTTTTAGCAGCTATTTCCTTTTTAGCTTTTTCTCGTGCTTTCTTAATTTCATATTCCTTAGCGGCTTTTTCTTTCGCTTTTTTCTCTGCATATTCTTTAGCGGCTATTTCCTTTTTAGCTTTTTCTCGTGCTTTTTTAATTTCATATTCCTTGGCGGCTTTTTCTTTCGCTTTTTTCTCTGCATATTCTTTAGCGGCTATTTCCTTTTTAGCTTTTTCTCGTGCTTTTTTAATTTCATATTCCTTGGCGGCTTTTTCTTTCGCTTTTTTCTCCGCATATTCTTTAGCAGCTATTTCCTTTTTAGCTTTTTCTCGTGCTTTTTTAATTTCAACTTCTTTCGCTTTTTTCTCTGCATACTCTTTAGCAGCAGCTTCCTTTTCGCTTTTTTCTCTAGCTTTCTTGTCAGCATATGCTTTAGCGGCTTTCTCCCTAGCATCTGCTTCAGCCTGTTTTTCCTTTCTACGTTTTTCGGCTGCTATTTTTTGTTTCTTCTTTTTTTGCTTGCGTCTTTCTCTTTCTCGGGCTTTTTTACGGGCTTTTTGCGTTGCTAATAACGTTGCCGCCTTTTGTGTTGCTAATAACTTAGCAGTTTTATCTAAGACAGATTGATCGTTACTTTGTTCGTTTGTTTCTTTCGTTGTCTTAATCTCAGTAGGGGAAGGGGTTTTGATAGGCTGAATACTTGCCAGAGGTATCTCTTGAATGAGCTTAATAGGTATTCCAGCTTCCTGTCCTACAGGTAGTTCTGTCCAACTGAAACTGACAATAAAAATCATCACAATCAATAAATGGATTGCGACTGCTATTAATAATGCGCCAGGATGTTTGAATATTTCTCTTAGCATGTAATTTAGTTAGTTTTTGGATCTGTCATTAAATTGATACTTTTAGCGCCTGCTTTTTGCGCGGCAATCATCGCTTGCATCAAATAGCGATAGGCAACCTCTTGATCGCCTCTTATATAAACAGGGCGTGTTTTATTATTCGTTGACTGACTGTTTTTTAGTTGACCTGCTAAATACTCAGTTAGTTCAGTTATACGAACCTGATCGCCGTTATCATCGAAATAATTTCCGTGTTCATTGACCGAAATAATGATAGGTGTCTGGTTATTCGTTGAGACCGCCTTTGCTTCTGCATTAGGCAGGTTTATTTGTACGCCTGTTTGCAACATAGGCGCAGTTACCATAAAAATAACCAATAGAACCAGCATCACATCAATATAGGGAACGACATTCATCTCTGCCATTGCCCGTCTGCGTTTGCATTTTCTAGCCATAACAAAGCCCTATGATGATTTTTGGAATGTTTGTCGTTCAAGTAGCGTAGTGAACTCTTCACGGAAGTTTTCATAACGCACCGCGATTCGATCAACCTTATCGCTATAACGGTTATAAGCAACAATGGCAGGAATAGCGGCTAACAAACCAATCGCAGTGGCAATCAGGGCTTCTGCAATGCCAGGTGCAACAACCGCTAGCGTTGCTTGTTGCATTTTCCCTAAGGAAATAAATGAATTCATAATTCCCCATACGGTACCAAACAATCCAATATAAGTACTGATAGAGCCTACCGTTGCGAGAAAGGATAAGTTTTGTTCCAGTCGATCCAGTTCGCGTGACTCAGCGACACGCATTGCCCGTTGTGCTGTAGCAATCATGGGAAGGTGAGTAATATTTTCATTTTTCTGAATACGCAAATACTCATGATAGCCACTGAAAAATATCTTCTCCATACCAAACCGCTTAGGTCTATGTGCTAAATCATCATAGAGTTTTTTTAGTGATACACCGCTCCAGAAACGATCTTCAAATTTTTCTAGTTGTCGAGAAGCAGAACGAAGTTGTGATGATTTTATTAGCATGACAGCCCAAGACAGCAAAGAGGCGATCACCAAGATAGCCATTACGATTTGTACAATCAAGCTCGCTTCACTAATCAGCTTTATAATGGTGTTGTCAATTGATACGTCTGACACGTTGTTACTCCTGTTTCGAAATAAAGGACTTGGAAAGTTATTAACTTGTTCTAAAAAACAGCCTCAAACGGAGTATTATAGTTGGATTTATGACTGTTGCCCTATTTGTGGTAATTAATATTTGTTAATGTGGTGTTTTTACAACAGTACTGTGGATGTATTGTGTCCTCCCACTTAGCTATTATTTGCATCATCCTAACAATCCTGTAAGCTTTGCAAACCTTTATTAAGGATTCAGAACTACATGACTAAGAGTGAACAAAAGGACATTACCCCTATTGCGCAACGCTTTAGAGGTTTTTTACCCGTTGTAATAGATTTAGAAACTGGGGGGTTTAATCATCAGACAGATGCCTTACTGGAAGTAGCGGCCTCTTTTTTACGCATTGACGAAGCGGGTATGCTTTCAAGAGTAAAAACAGTCAATTGGCATCTAACGCCTTTTGAAGGCTCTAATCTTGACCCTAAATCATTGGAGGTGAATGGCATAGACCCCGATTTACCGTTTCGCCAAGCAATAGCGGTTGATGAGCGCATTGCGATTAATGCGTTATTTAAAGCAGTGCGTGCAGAGATAAAGTTAAATAAATGCACGCGTGCGGTGCTAGTTGGTCATAATGCTAGTTTTGATCTGAACTTTCTTAATGCGGCGGTTGCTCGTTTAAGTCAAAAGCGCAATCCTTTTCATCCTTTTAGCACCTTTGATACCGTTTCACTGGCAGCACTTGCTTATGGGCAAACTGTCTTAGCGCGCTCCGTTCAAGCAGCAGGTTTTCCTTGGGATAGCGCAGAAGCACATTCTGCCGTTTATGATACCGAAAAAACCGCTGATTTATTTTGTCAAATCATGAATGATTGGCAGGGTTTTCGTCCCTTTGTGGGTAAATAATACCTTCTGTAGTAATAATGGCGCATAGTCGCTCTACGCAACGACTGATGGGATTCAAACAGGGGCAAAAGGGCAAGTAAAGATGGGTAGAATCATTGCTTGGAACCTCCTTACGTCTTGCGTCAGTAAAGTAACAAATTATTTTTAAAATTCACAAAATAATCATTGGAAATTTGATTATTTTTCCTACTAATTGAAGTATTGCTTGAGCTTATCACACAATACTTGAAATCGGTCAAAGGGTGTTAATATGCGGGGCATGGTTCCACTAGATCCTAATACCAAGGTGTCACAGGCACGTTTTGCGGTTGTTTCTGTTCCGCGTCGTAGTCGTAAGCGATTTTCTGCGGGGTGCGTGGAGATCAAAGAAACACACCATGAAGCACTTGCTGCGGAAGATTTAGAGAATAAAAAATATGCCGCCATTGTGATAGGCCCTTCTAAATCCTCTGAAGGGCAAACTCTCTATTATCTATCGGAATGGATAGGAAACTTTTAAATGCAATTGAAGCTTGATCAACTGCCAAATTTTTTAGCCCGTAAAGAAAACTTTAAACCTGTTTTTTTTCTTTCAGGCGAAGAGCCATTGCAAATGATGGAAGCTGCGGATGCAATTCGTTCTGCAGCGCAAACATTGGGGTTTACTGAGCGCGAAATTTTACAAGTGGATAGCTGGTTTAGTTGGAATGAGTTATTTCAGTCCTCGAATGCTTTATCATTATTCAGCGAGAAAAAAATTCTTGATTTACGCATGACAAATGCAAAACCAGGAGCCGCAGGTAGTAAAGCACTACGTGAATATGTAGATAACATTCCTGATGACAAAGTGCTGCTTATTCAGATGGATAAATTAGACTTTCGCTCCAAAAATACGGCGTGGGTTAAAGCATTGGATAAAGTAGGCGTGATGATCCAAGTGTGGAAATTATCTCCTGCGCAGACCATTAGCTGGATTGCAAACCGCATGCGTCAAAAAAATATGTTGCCAAGTCAAGATGCGGTACGTTTTTTAACTGAGCGGATTGAAGGGAACTTATTAGCAGCTGCGCAAGAGATTGATAAATTACATCTTTTACATGGCGAAGGTGGAATCAGTTTAGAGCAAATACAAGCTTCGGTTAGCGATAGTTCACGCTTTAGTACATTTGATCTTTCTGATGCTGTGATGATGGGTGATGCAAAAAGAGTGCAACATGTACTGCATGTTTTGCAACAGGAAGATGTTGCTATTCCGTTGGTTCTATGGACGCTATCAAATCTTTCACGTCAACTTTATGATGCCTGCTATCAATTGGAAAAGGGTGCTAATGAAGCCGCAATCATTCGCAAAACACCTTACCCACAACAAAGAAATTTCACAATCGCATTACAGCGTTTAAAACATCATGCCGACTGGCAGCTTATTCTGCAACAGAATGCTGATATAGATCGTCTTTCAAAAGGTTTAAGTGAAGAGGGAAATAAGGGCGTGGGAAGAGTTTGGGCTGGCATGCTGGAGCTGTCGCTTTTACTGTCTGGAATTCAGCTAAATCCTATCTTATAAACACACTTAAATAGCACCATAGTTAATACTGATT
>DRMS01000339.1 GCA_011322515.1 Leucothrix mucor | reverse complement strand
TCCACCCGCTGGCGCATGCTGCCATGAAATATCTAGCGAGCACCCTGCTCTTCCTCGCGGGTCACAATGCAATAAAGGTCGGGTAGTGATTGTTGCATTAGCATAACGGCGCATGCTGTATTCTAGCTCTGCGCTGTTGAATACTGCACATTGGTGGCTGTTTGTTTCTGGGATAACGAGGGGAATGGTATCCACGCCTCTGCCGCCACCACCGTGGTTGTGTACGATATTTTTTGTATATGAAACTAATTCGTCGGTATCTGCTCCAATAGCAATACCTGAAAGAAGCGATAAGCTTAGTGTGGTGCTCACTACCCATTTTTTTAACATACTATTTTCCTCAATTATTTTATGTATATCGCTAACACTACGCTGGCAGTATTATTGTTATTTGTGTCCCTTTGGCATCGGTGTTGATATTTAGTTCTGCTTTAATTTTATTGGCACGGTATTGCATATTCTTTAAACCATTACCTGCTTTATTATTGATGCGAAAGCCAGCACCATTATCGCTCACTTCTATTCTTATATGACCCGTCTCGTCATCAGCAAGTTCGGAAGAGGCGGATAAGCGGATCCGATCTGCTTTGGAATGCTTTAATGCATTGGTAAATGCCTCTTGCAGAATACGTAGTAAATTTAAGGCGCGCTCTGGACCAAAATTATTAATGGCAGGTAGTTCTTCTACATGCCATTCCAGCTCGACATGACAAGCATTGAGCGCAATGCTGATGCGAGTGCGAAACATGCCTAGCATTGCAGGTAGATCGGTACTTGCGCTACCTAATGAATCAATCATTAAACGCAGGTCATTTAATGCGTTATGTGCTGCCTCGCTAAGCTGTTTTTTATCAACGGTATCATGTTCTAAATGGCGTAGCATACTGGTTAGGTAAACGCCGATACCATCATGCATATCACGCATAATGCGTGAGCGTTCTTCTAATAAAACTTGCTCTTGTTCAAGCACGCGGATGGTTTCAAAACTTTGCCTGATTTTTTCGCCACGCGCTTCTACTCTATTTTCTAGATTGATATTTAAGGTTTTTAATTCAGTATTATATTGCTCAGCTTGCTGCAAGGTGTTTACAAAGCGCTTTAATAATATCCACATAAACGATAGCAATAGCAGTGGCGCGCCAAAGTGTAGATAATGCCCTTCATACGCAGGACGCATACCGAGAACCATTAAATAATCATTCAGTGCAAACTCTGCAATAATGCCTATAGCGGTGGCTAAGGCATACCATTCTAAACTTTTGACTTTAAAAGCATGTATCACAGTCAAAACAAAAATATAAAAAGCGGCTAATAGCATGGCTAAATTAGCCAACTGAAATAACGCAGAATAGAGCCATGACGCTTCTGGTACTAATAACAGCAATACAAGCAAAGCCAGTGCGCCATATAATAATCTTTTCTCAAACAGTGGGTAACTTTTTTCTAATAGCCTGTGAATAAAGAAAATCCCTACTAAGGCTAAAAGTCCTGCACTAATATAAAATAGGCTATCCCATAGGCTAGCACTCCATAGTGGTATATCGACTACTAATTGATTGACCAAATGTAGTAGCCAAAAAAAGCCTCCTAATGCGAATAAGCCATATTCTGTTTCATGGCGACGATAAAACCATAAAAATAGCATAAAAATACTCAACACCACGATAGTTAGTGCAATAGTCCAAGGCAAAGTGTAACGAAAATAATAGTAGTTATTGAGCGCAGGTTTAAGCATTTCTGTTGGACCAATATACACTTGATCCAAAAATCCATTGATTGCGGGTTGCGAGACAACATACAAGTCAAAGGTATTACTCTTTTCACCCAGCTCCCCTTCTGGTATCGAAAACATTTGTGGTCGGGTTCCATTACGTGCTATTGGCTTTTCAAAACTACCACTCCAACCAATTAAATTGTCATTCACATAAACCGCTACATTTTGACTCACTGCGGGTAAGACAATCGCCCATAAGCCTTCTGGCTTTACCAGAAAATTATATTCAAAATGATAGAGAACTTTACCTGTTTTGATTTCTGGGTGTTTTTTAATATCTTTGCGCCATTCATGCGGTATTTGCACGGTGCGAGTGGTTTCATTATGCGCTAATTTTAACCCCTCAACACACTTCCTTAAAATATCAGGTAATGAGTCAGTGACTACTGCCGCATTTGCTAAACTATCGGGGATAGAGTCCTTGCATTGCCCTGTTGTATCCGTAAATAAGGTTGCTTTTGATAGTGCAAGGCTACCGCCAACAGGAGTAAAACGTATCTGTAGCACCTGCCAAACCAGTATCACAAAGATAATGGCAAATAACAAAGGCAGCAGCAGATTAAATAGAGGAGTCTGTGAACATTGCACTTTCCAGTATTTGGCATTTAGGTATTTTGTCATAGGGACAATTGGAACTTCCTTGTTATATTTGATCTAGCATCGCTTGCAATGCTTCTTCATGGTTAAAACCTAGTGCTAACATCTGTTCAATAATTTGCTTATCCTCTACCTGAAAACTCTTTTTTGCGGTTGCAAAAATATCCGCACCTCCATATTCTAGTTGCTGTAATACTTTCATTCCCTCTAATAGACCGAGGGAAAATACTAGTTGCAATACATCCATAATCTCTTCAGCTGATTTACCTCCCTCTTTTAATGCTTGTGCTATTTGTAGTGGATCTTTTTGTGATGTCTGCGATTTAGGCTGTTGCTCATGCATACTCAACTCGCCCATACGCCAACCTTCAAACACCGCTTCATTACGTGAATTTACTTCTAATTTTCGATAAATACGCTTGATATGTGATGCTACTGTATGCGGTGATATTTCTAATGAGCTGGCAATTTCTTTATTGGAGTAGCCCCGTGAAATATATTGCAATACCATCTTTTCTTTTGGCGTTAATAATGTCTCTCCATTGGGTAATTCACTGGTATTGCTGGATGCTACTTCACCATGTTGAAAATAATCCAAAATATAACGCGCTATCGCAGGGCTTATTGGTGATCCACCCTCTA
>DRMS01000338.1 GCA_011322515.1 Leucothrix mucor | reverse complement strand
TGAGCTTGTCGAAGGGTGCGGGTTTTTGCTATGACGTTACTTGTCCCGCCTTAAGTTGGTAGCCTGTGACCATTCAGCGACTTCCTGATAATCTGCCATTTCTGCATTGGGAAATGATTATTTACCCTTGTAAATTCACATTTTTCATCTTGAGCTGACAAATTTCAGGAGCTTCTGAACAGTTACGAATTAATCTGTTTGAATATAAATCAACCCCATACTTTAAATAATACACACTACCATAACAGCAAGCAGAAGCTTTAACTGCAAATTCACCTAATTTCATCTGCTTTTACCTTTTATCAATGATAGTCTTTAACTCATCCAGTAAAGTATCCGTTTCAGTGCCCAAATAAGAATTCTTGCCCTTGCTAGTTTTATGACAATCAGCACAGCTTGAACTTCCTAAGCGAGGACTAGGGTATTAGAAAAAATGTTTCTGCATAATTCAGGACTCAATCGTGATAAACAACAGTAACAAATCAGAATATTTATGGACAATCGGAGCCATACTAGGCTTTGCGCTTCTCTTAGTCGTCGGTTATAAAATCAAAGTCAGCATAACCCCAAGCATTGTCGCAACTGCACCGCTCGATACATCATGCGACTTACGCAAAGGCAAATGCACAACGGTATTTCCAACAGGCGAAAAAATAAGCTTATCAATGACTCCTAATAGCATTCCCGTCCTTCGCCCCCTAGTACTAAATGTCACAATAGAGGGTATTGACGCATCCAACATTGAGGTTGATTTTATCGGCATTGACATGGATATGGGTTATAACCGCTCAAAACTAAATAAAATCAATGCAGGGAATTTTAAAGGAAAGGTCGTTATTCCAGCTTGTTCCCACTCTCGAATGGAATGGGAGGCGCAGGTGTTATTACACACAAGTAGTGGTTTAATAATGGCTCCTTTTCGGTTTTACACCCTTAAATAGGCAACTAGTGAAAAAAGAATATCGATGAATATTTTCGCAATTAACATATCCCATACAGGGCGTTGAAAGAAGAAGCAAAATTGATATTGTTTTTGAAAAAGTTGTCGATCATAAGGATGCTGAAATTAAGCAATGTTCCGCCTTAGGAATGGGAACGCGCTAATAAATGCTGAAAGCTATCCCACTGATTCGCTGTAAATTGAACCAGTTTTGCATCAGCAAGATTTTCCTTCTCTGCCTGAAGTGAGACAAATAGCAAAAGATCCTGAATAAAGGGGGTGTTGACAAGAGTTAGACGCTGCTTTAACAGTTTTTTCGCTCGACTCATCTGACCTTCTCTCATTGCTAGAAGCGCGCGCTTATCCAGTGCTATGGCATCTGCTTGCAGTTTCCACAAAGTATCCAGTTGCATATTACAACGTCGGCAGTGTTGTGGCTGTTCTCTAAGACGAGCGCGGCAGTTTGGGCATCGATCCATTATGATAGTCTCTATGCGTTTGGCTCAAGATAGTAAAGCAGGTCACTTAGCTCATCCATTGCTTGTTCTATTTTATCCTTATCGTTTGCTTTAATTGCATTATCAAGCGTTTCAATCAGTTCGATGGCATCTTCGCTATCATCACCTTCAAGTGAAGGCAGTAATTTACGTATTTTTTCTAACAGTGCAAGGGCTTTAACATGCTCGCGTTTTTCTTTCTTTTCGGCAGTTTCAGGACTGTCTTTTTTATCTTGCATTAGATTTTTCAAGGCTGTCTTAGCCTGTTCTAATTCATCTTCCTGAAAACGTGAAATAGCATTATCAATTACTAGGCTTTCTTCTGTTCCGCTTTTCTTCTCTACGGTGGAGACGCTTAAAATACCGTTTATATCCAGTGAAAAGGTAACCACTATGGGTGATCCTGCGGAAAGATTTTTTAGATTTTCTAGCTTAAATCCGCCAATCTCGGTATTTTTCATAGCATCTTGCTCTTCCCCCTGATACACCCTGACATCCACGGCCTCCTGATCATCATAAAGCGTGTAAAACGATTCGCTAAAGGTGACGGGAATAGGGGTGTTTTTATGGATCAAAGGGACAAAGCAATGCGGGTATTCCATACCATACATTTCACCCATTGCGCTGGTTCCAAAGGTATAGGGAGTAACATCCACTAAAATAGGGCCTAGTTGCTCGCCTCCGCTTAACATACCTGCCTGAATTGCGGCTCCCATCGCCACACAGAGGTCAGGGTCTAATTCCATGCGGGGTTGCATATTAAGATCAGAATCCATACGTTGCTGTACTAAGGGAGTACGGGTAGAGCCACCGACTAAAAGGATTTCATCAATATCTGAAGCGCGCAATTCAGCGCTATCAAGTGTGGTATGAATGGCTTCTAAGGTGGTATCAATATAGCCAGAAATCATCTCTTCATAGTCTGTGCGGCTGATTTCTAAGCTAAGGTGAATCGGTTTTCCTTTACCTTTTCGCTCCAGTAAATGCTCTTCTTCAATGGTGTAATAGGGCTGACTAGACAAGGCTATTTTAGTGTTTTCAGCCGCGCGGGTAATGCGTGACATGGCACGGGCAGACTCTGTTGCGTCAATCTCATACTTGTCCTGAAGATGCGCAACAATATGATCAACTAATTTTTGATCAAAATCATCGCCACCTAAATTATTATCACCATGACTGGCTTTTACCTCGACAACATCCTGATTCATTTCCACCACAGAAACATCAAAGGTACCACCGCCTAGATCATAGACAAGAATTTTATGATCCTCTTTATGTCCTGGTTCATAAGCAAGTGCGGCGGCGGTCGGCTCATTAATAATTCGCTCTACTTTAAGCCCTGCTATTTCTCCTGCATCACGGGTTGCCTGACGCTGGGCATCGGAGAAAAAAGCAGGAACCGTAATGACGGCTCGTGTGATGGGTTCGCCTGCTGCAGTTTCTGCGACCTGTTTTAGACGACGTAAAATAATAGCGGAGACTTCCTGTGGGCTGAATTGTTTATCGCCTAGTTGGATTTGCTCATCCGTACCCATATGGCGCTTAATAGATTTAATGGTACGTTCTGGGTAGAGGACATATTGATTTCTAGCAGCATCACCTACCAAAATATCGCCATTATCATCTAAACCAACATACGAGGGCAATTGCTTACTGCTATTTTCAATGTCTAGCACGTTGACTTTGCCGTCCTGAATCAGTGCAACTTCTGAATTAGTTGTTCCTAAGTCGATACCGATAATAATGTCTGATGTTTCGTTTGGCATTTTAGATTTATTTCCTTTTGATTATTTGGCTACCAGTTTAAGGCGGGACAGTTAATGTTTCTGCCTATTCACCCGCACCCCTCGACAAGCTCAGGAAGCGGTGTCCTGAGTCTACCGAAGGGCTAGTTCCCTGAGCTTGTCGAAGGGTGCGGGTTGTTTGCTATGACTTTACTTGTCTCTCCTTAAGTTGGTCGCCGATTATTTTATATTTCTCGAAAAGACGTAGAGTATACTAAGAAAAGATTTTTTTTTGCTTATTTTACTATCAGTTTAAGCTCATATCGTTACCTACAAGTCTCATAAGCGCAGTAGATAAGACTTCCAAAAAAAGGAAATATTGACAATTATTGCTCACATTAGTGATAAAACACTGGTTTACGAAAAGTACTCTATTTTTACGAGGAATATAAATCATTGTAAATGCAGTTGTTTTAAAGTCGATATAATGTCTAGTCACTTAAATAAAAACAGGTAGGTAGACTCAAAATACATTCTTATGTGTTTCTCTTCGCAGGCAATAACCAACCAATCAGTGCGCCTATCATGGAACTTGATAACATAAATAAATGCACATTTATGGCTGCTTTAGTGGCTGTCTCTGCACCAATAACAGCTAATAATGGAGCAACCATCCCTGCTTCATACGTCCCTACGCCCCCAGGTGCATGAAAAGGGAGTACGCTGCTTAATTCGCCTGCCATAACAGAGCTTGTTAGGTAGGTAAGATCTACCTTTAAAAATTGCCCTAGTAACCAAGCTAATACGCCCAGTTTAACTGTCCAGTTTAGCCAAGTTAGCAACCAGTTACGCCAAAATTTAACCGTGCTTTGTGGCAAGCCATCTAATACTTTTTGCATAAAGCGATGATTTATTTTTTGCTGAATAAGGTTTTTCAGATAGTAAAAAATAAGCGGAAGAAATAACCATAAGGAAAGTAGAGGTAGGTAAAGTAATGCATGTTTAGCGAGTCCTGTTAGCGCCCATACGATAATCCCAATGGATAATAAGGTGTGCAGATCCAAGAGGCGAAACCAGAGTAAGGCGGGAATGGTGTGGATATAGTCTAACCCAAAATAGCGCTTCATTAATAAGGGAAAGCTAATTTCGCCGCCACGAGCAGGTAATAAATTATTGAGAATATTGTGTAATAGCATAAGCCGCAACGCTGCAATCCAACCACCTTTTGTATGCGGTAGAAAGTAGTCATATAAACGCCAAGTGCGGATTTGATAACTGAGCAAAAAGAGAAGGACTGCACTTATAATTGATGCGGTGCTTAGAGATTTCCAAGGTGCAAGTATGTTTCCCCAACCCCAATAGGCTTCAACAGTGGTAATAAAAGAAAAAAATATTACCCAGATGATCATTTT
>DRMS01000337.1 GCA_011322515.1 Leucothrix mucor | reverse complement strand
CGTGGTCACATGCCTGGGCAAGAAACACTGCAATTAGGCAAAGAAAACGTCAATATCAAAGCCATAGAGCCTGTTGGTCATTATGCCTTAAAACTAGTGTTTGATGATAACCACGATAGCGGTTTATTTAGCTGGGATTTACTGCGTGATCTAGGCGAAAATCATGATGCAAACTGGGCAGATTATCTAAAACGATGCGAGGCACAAGGCTATGAGCGAAAACAGCCAGGTCAAATTATCTGAAGCACTCAGTGCGCTAAACTATAATAAAGATGGTTTAATTCCCGCCATAGCGCAACAATACGATAGTGGCGAAGTATTAATGATGGCATGGATGAATCAAGCCTCCATTGAAGAAACCCTGAAAACAAAGCGCGTCTGCTATTGGTCACGCTCACGCCAAGCCTATTGGCGTAAAGGTGAAAGCTCAGGGCAGATACAAATGCTCAAAGAACTGCGTATAGACTGCGATGCCGATACCTTGCTAATTAAAGTCGATCAAACAGGACCTGCTTGCCATACAGGAAGACGGCAATGTTTCTATAAACTGGTTGAAGGCGATACGGTCGTGATTGATTCTGAACCACTCATTGATCCTAAAAAACTTTACTCAAAATGAAAAAAATATTGATGATGATTATCCGTGGTTATCAGTTATTTTTGAGCCCCATGTTAGGTAGTCATTGTCGTTATGCACCAAGCTGTTCTCATTATACCCATCAAGCCATTGCACAATATGGTGCAATTAAAGGCGCATGGATGGGGCTTAAACGTATCCTACGTTGCCACCCTTGGGCTGAGGGTGGTTATGATCCAGTGCCTGAGAAGGATGCAACAAAGAAGAATTGATAGGTGATGAAATCGGCTACCAGTTTAAGGCAGGACAGTTCATGTTTCTGCTATTCACCCGCACCCTTCGACAAGCTCAGGAAGCAAGCACCCTGAGCTTGTCGAAGGGTGCAGGTTTTTGCTATAACGTTACTTGTCCCGCCTTAAGTTGGTAGCCTAAAACCATAATAAAGATGATCCATTCTGTCGTTACCGAACTCAACAATTTCAGGAAAACATCCCCAGCGCTCAAAACCATGCTTCTCTAACAATCCAATACTGCCTTGATTACTGCCCACAAGAATTGCTATTAAATGCCTAATATTCAAAGAAGGGCACAGCTCAAGCGCATGATTCATTAAACGCGTCGCAACCCCTTTGCGATGATGACTATAATGAACATAATAGCTAATTTCAGCGGTACGCTGAACTGCTTTGCGACCTTCACGGTATGGACTAATTGTGAGATAGCCCAATAGCGTGTCTTTATCTTTCGCAAGCAATAAAGGGAATTTTTCTGGAGTATGGCTATTAAACCACATCATGCGTTGGTCGCTAGAAAATGTTTCAGTATCAGCCGTGCAACGCCCCATTTTAATTGCCTGATTATAAATATCGACTATATCGTCCAAGTCTTTTCGCTGGGCTAATACTATTTTCATTCAGCACCTTAAGCATCTTCAAACTATGGCAAGTAGAAGGATAAAATTAATGATGAAACTCAGTAAGGAACGTGCACGGAATAACTTCCTGAAGTTCTAACGCAGAATTTTTATTTCAGATTAGATAAACTCATGAGGCGCATAGTTACTCTACGCAACGAATGAGATCATCTAAGCTGGGATAAAAAGGCAAGTTAGAGATCGGGAAGTTGTTTCGTGCACGTTCCTAAATCAATATCACTCTCGCTTAACCCCAATAGAGTAAGCTCCCATGCCATCAGCAGAATAGTGGCGTACTTTAGCGTAATAGTCACCTGCATTTAGCATAATACGTATACG
>DRMS01000336.1 GCA_011322515.1 Leucothrix mucor | reverse complement strand
TGCATCCGCCGCGCGCGCATAATCAGCCGCTTGATTTGCCCATCGCCCAGCTTCTGCATACCACTGTGCTCGGTAAGTGCTATTTTTCTTCGCAAGTTGATAATAATACTTAACAGCGAGTGGAAGTAAGCCAAAATCTGCACTAGCCTCTGCGAGTGTTTGTAGCTCTGAATTACTAAAATTAGTATAATTTTCTAGCTTTTGCAGTTGTTTGAGTACATTAATTTTTAAGTTACGATTATCTTTAACAAGGCTCGATGATGCATGATAAAGACCAATATGATTGCGCATTATGCTTAAATCATACTGCCGTAACTGCTGTTGAGTCAGTGTTGTTGGATCAATCTTTTTTTCCAATAAATTAGTTGATTCTTGCCACATACCATTTTTTGTTATGGATTGTGCTAGCAAGAGAATATGGTCACTACTAGGGTTTGACTGCCTAAGTGCTTGGTAATAGGCTGTTTTAGTGCGACTAGAAAATTGCTCTCGAAGTAAGTCTGGAGCTTGTTGCTTCATATAGGTTGCTGTTTTCCACGGGAATAGAGCAAGGAGTAATAACACTAGGATGGTTATTATCAGAAAGAGTATGCGTAGATTGAATAATTTTTTTATTGTCGGTATATTTTGCATGGTTAACACTCATATTTGTTTTCTTCCCTGTCAATATAAAAAACTCCATTCATTTAGCGGTTAGTCGTCTTTAAGTCATCCTTATAGGTCATTGACAATTACTCGTCACCCCGATAAAAATACTTCAAGAATGACGGATAAAAAGTGTAAAGTACTTTTCTCCTGATGTGCCCGATGTGGGATGATCAATTTAATTAATATCCCGTTACGGATGGTTCTTCAAGACTACCCCTTCTTCTCTTTGTTTTTTCAACCACGCTTTATAGGCTTTTGATTGTTTGTTTGCGGGGAGGGTGCTGATAATGGCTCTATAAAGTCTAGTCATATGTCCTAACGGCATGCCGTGTTGAATATCATGCACTTTAAGGTTTTTCTTTTGCCTCTTAAGCATCTCCACCAGTTTTTGATATTTTTTAAGTTTTAGAGGATTATGCCCATCTATTTTGCTATCGGTTAGTAGCAGGTAAGTATTAAGTACAGGCTCTATGCTACCAACACCTGCTAGGTCTAAAGAGGGGATAGAGATCCATGGGATAAATCCTTGCTGGGTAATTTTATTAGCAAGGAGTTTGGCTTTGGCACGATTATTTGGTTTTGCGTAGTCAATAATAATGATATCGACGGATAGATTATTCTTGATTCCATTTAATTTATTGAGCAACCACTCTTGGTCATTTGCAGGTGTTTCTTTATAGATTTTTTTAGCATTGTCCCAGCTTGCATATAAAGACTCTGCAACAACAGCTTCTAATGGTTTGCCGATACTTTCTAATACCTCAAAGCCACGATTTGATATAAAACGCAGTTTTGGATAGCGTTTGTTTATTTTTTTCATTAACGCAGCTAATGCTTTAGTTTGCTTTTCTTGCTGGGTTTTATCTTTAGCAAAAATATAAAAACTATCCATCGTATCGAGGAAAAGTCCACGATAGCCATCATCCCATAATTTTTTCACAACCGTATTGACTAAAAAATCTTGCCAGCCAGATGATGATAAATCCATCACCTTGCTATCCCATACCTTATTATCACCTAGCACCCAAGCAGGTTTGATTTTTTTATACCATTTCCTGCTAGGATTTACTTCGCCAATGCTCACATAGGCAAACACACTACTTCCTTTTGAGCGTAATGCTAATAATTCTTTTTGTTTTACATTATCGGGCTCCACAATAATACGCTTATATTGTGAAAGTATATGGGTTGGTAAATTAGGACCATAGAACACAGCGGTGCTTTTAGTCTTGGCATCCTTTTTAGTTAACGCGCCTATTTTTTTTGATACGACTTTAGTCACTTCTTTCATACTGTTGTTATGCTCAGAATTATCTTGTGCAACTTTACTTCCAGCCGTTGTTTGGGTTGTGTACGCTATTGCTGTTACCGCTATGATAGATATGCCTACAAGGCTTCTGGATAAGAGTCTGATCACCCGAATCTCCATGTTATTTTATAGTGTTTTTTGATGGGGTTTATTGTTTAATAACTTTTTTCTTAACGAGCTTTTCCAGTGTTTACGTAAACTGTTATTGAATCATGTGAAGGGGGGATTAAAGAGGGGAATTTACTGATAAAGTGGCGGTGGGATGATTATAACGACAACTTTTTTAGTGACGAAAGAAAAGCAACTTACACTTTTTGCGGGTCATTCTTGAAGTGTTTTTATCGGGGCGGGGATCTCGTTTTTCGTTGGTTAAGGTTAAGCACGTATCATTACCCACAAGTTTCGCAATCGCAGTAGATCAGGCTTTTCAAAAAAGGAAATCTTACTAATTACTGATAAAACAATGGTTTGCATAAATCATTCTATACTTGTGGGTAACATCAGCTATGTAAAAACTATAGACAAAATGGCTACCAACTTAAGGCGGGACAAGTAAAGTCATAGCAAACAACCCGCACCCTTCGACAAGCTCAGGGAGCTAGCTTCCTGAGCTTGTCGAAGGGTGCGGGTGAATGGGCAGAAACATTAACTGTCCCGCCTTACACTGGTAGCCGATAAAATCAATCTAACATATGCGAAACAATACCATCTGCTAGCTTAGGCTCAAACCATGTAGACTTAGGTGGCATGACTTCATTGGCATCTGCAACGGACATTAAATCTTCCATTGTGGTTGCATAGATGGAAAATGCTATTGCCATTTCACCGCTATCAACACGTTTTTCCAACCCTTCCAGCCCACGAATTCCGCCCACAAAATCAATACGTGTATCGGTTCTTTGATCAGCAATACCTAATAATGGCTCGATTAGATGATCTGCTAATAAGCTTATATCTAATCGCGCAACGGGGTCATCTTGCGGGATAAGGCTTGTTTGTAATTGTAACTTATACCATTTTCCACCAAGATACATTCCATATTCAGCCGCTTGTGTTGGCTTGTAGGCAGAGTCGCAGGCTTTAATGGTGAATTTTTCTGCTATTTTTTCCAGCAAGTCAGCCTCACTTAGCCCATTTAAATCTTTAATCACGCGGTTGTAATCAAATATTTGCATTTGATGATGTGGAAAAATGACAGAGAGAAAGTGATTATAAGGCTCATCACCCGTATGCTCTGCGTTGACCTTTTTACGTGTTGCGCAGATACGTGATGCTGAGGCTGAACGATGATGTCCATCAGCAATATAAATTGCATTCATAGCATCAAATGCATCTGTTAATTGTTGGATAATTGCATCATCAGAAATAACCCAAAGCGCATGATCAACGCCATCATCAGCAGTGGTTTGCATATCTGGCTCACCTGCGGTTGCAGCTTTCAGTATTTCATCCACTACTGGCGCATTAGGATATGCTAATAATACAGGCCCTGTTTGACCATTGACCGCATCAATTTGACGCACACGGTCATCTTCTTTCATTGGGCGGGTAAATTCATGCTTGCGGATTCGATTTGTATCATAATCTGCAACCGAAGCTGCCGCGACCAAGCCGATCTGTTCATGCCCATTCATAATCAATCGATACGCATAATAACTAGCCTTGTCATCTTTAACTAACACACCCGCATCTATCATTTTATCTAGATTTTCACGCGCTTTGACATAAACAGAAGCATCATAAGGATTTGTTCCTTCAGCTAAATCAATCTCAGGACGTGATATATGCAAAAAACTCCAAGGACGACCATTAGTGCGCTCAATCGCTTCTTGTGTATTAAGAACATCATAAGGAGGGGCAACAACATCAGCACCGCGACCAGCAGCAGGGCGCAAACCATGAAAAGGGCGAATGAGATTCATAATGAAATTCCAGTAATTTTTGAAGAAAGCCGCGATTATCCTAATGTTGATAGGAAATAGCAAGGTGTGACCTGCTCTGGTATTAGACAATAAAGAAGAATGATAAGATTTTGTTGGTATTCCTGTGTGTTAACTTTCTAATAGCGAGATTCAAACAAGTATTTTTTGTACCAATCTAACCCAATAACTTGCTCCTAATGGCAAAATATCATCATTAAAATCATAGTGGCTATTATGTAGCATACAGCCGCCGTGTCCTTCCCCATTGCCGATCCAGATATACGCTCCCTGACTAGCATTTAGCATATAAGAAAAATCTTCCGCTCCCATACTCGGCGGACTATGACGGTGTACTGATTCTTCGCCAACTAATGACTGTGCGACTGACGCACAAATCTTGGCAAGCTCTGGCGTGTTGATTGTCGCGGGATAACCCGATTCAAAGCAGGTTTGACCTGTAGCATCCATACTCTTGCAGCTATTATCCACCAGTGTTTTTATGCGTTGTTTTACACGATCACCGATTGCATTGTCAAAATAACGAATGGTACCTGAGAGGGTAAGTTGATCAGGAATCACATTGGTTGCATCGCCAGCATTAATGACTGTAACACTGACAACAGCCGATTCTACGGGGGAAATATTACGTGCTACAATGCTTTGCAATGCGCTAACGAGTTGAGCACCAATAACAATAGGATCAACGGTTTGGTGTGGCATGGCGGCATGACCACCCTTAGCGTTGATAGTAATATGGAAGGTATCCGTTGCTGCCATGACTTCCTTATCATGCACAACAAATTCGCCCGCTGGAACACCAGGCCAATTATGCATTCCATAAACCGCATCGCAGGAAAAGCGGTCAAATAATCCCTCTTCAACCATGACTCGCGCGCCACCTTCACCTTCTTCCGCTGGTTGGAATATAAAATGTACGCGACCATTAAAATTATTATGCTGTTTTAGGTAAGCCGCCGCGCCTAATAACATGGTGGTATGCCCATCATGACCGCAGGCATGCATAATTCCTTCATGTAGTGATTTATGGCTCACTTGGTTTTGCTCTAAAACGGGTAGGGCATCTATATCAGCGCGTAATGCGATTGCTTTACCTTTGTCTGTGTTTTTTCCAGCGCCTTTCAAGGTTGCTACAATTCCTGTTGTCGCCCAGCCCCGTTGTATTTCAAAATCGAATGATTCTAGAACCTCTGCGATATAATCACTGCTAGTAAATTCTTTAAAGGCAAGCTCAGGGTGCTGATGCAGCCAATGCCGCCAGTGAATCATTTTTTGATGAAGTTCAGAGTTGGTGGCTATTTGAGTCATTATTATCCCTGTGGTTGTTTTTGATCGGCTGGTGGTACTATTAAGTATCTGTTATAATGGATTATAGTACAGATTATGGATTAGCTTTTTTTAGATTTATACTCTGAATATTTATTAACGATTGGGGACATCATGAATTATAGTTTACACAGGTTATTCTTTATTATTACAGCGGTTGTTTCTTTAGCTTTGGTTACCTCACCAAGCTACGCAAAAGATGAAGGTGATAAAAAGCCAAAAACCAGCAAAGTAAATAAAGCTAAAAAAGATAAAGCTAAAAAAGATAAAGTTGAGAAAAAAACATCGAAAAAGAAGGAAAAAAAGAAAACGGATAAAAAAGAAAAACCAGCGCGTTCTGGTTCATCTAAAAAAGATTCTGATTCTGATAGTCGTTCTAATAAATCAGAGGAAAAAGCTACTAAGCCTAGTAGAGAATCTGATCGTGGTGATAGTAAGGAATCAGATGATTCTAGAGGCAAAGGCGATAAAGATAGTAAATCTGATGATTCTGGTAGTAATAAATCAGGAAACAAAAAAAGTAAACGTAGTAGATCAGGCAGTACCACTAGCAAGGCAAAAAAACAATATAAAGATATTGTAGTCAATCTAAATAAGGCGGATGCCAAGACCTTTAGCCACTACCTTGTTGGTATTGGAGAAAAACGGGCTAAAGCCATTGTTGCTTACCGTAAGACAAAGGGTAAGTTTAAAGATATTAAAGAGTTACTAAAGGTGGAAGGTGTTGGCGATAAAATCTTTGATGGGTTAAAGAAAAATGTATCACTATCAAAAGGTGAGACATCAGCACCTAAAGATGATAAGTCAGCCTCTAAAAAGCCAAAGAAGTAGTTTATCTTGATCCCTTGATCAGAAAAAGATAACGGAATAGCCAGATTTTCATTGAGATTCTGGCTATTTTTTTGTCTTTCAATTAGGCTACTCCAAGAAAATAAATGT
>DRMS01000335.1 GCA_011322515.1 Leucothrix mucor | reverse complement strand
TATAGCTAAATTTCATTTTTTCACTTTCTAAAAAGAAAAAATCAATGGTTTAGCTATGCTAAAAACCAAGATGTCTATTTTTTGGTCGCTACAAGTTATTGATTTTAAACGTGCCTGTGGATTATGAGAAGTTACCCTTTTATGATTCACTTTTTTTATCTATAGACATTCATTTATTAAATTTCCGCACCCTTCGACTCCGCTCAGGGAGCTGTACCCTGAGCGGAGTCGAAGGGTGCAATTATTTATGTGAAAAACTATATAATCATCATCAGGTTTCTTGACCCTGAGCCAATGTCAACCTAGCTTGTAATACAGACTAATGAAATTTATTCATCACCTCTGATACTCTACGATATGTGACAAAGAGGGTAGGGGATCTATCTTCATGCAAGCTCATAAAAAATGGTTTAAGGATGCCCAAAATTGTTAGATTTATTTTGCGCGTATTTATGAAATATCAATAACGGACTGAGTAAGTCTAAGTGGTTCAGGAATAATATCCCATTTATATTGATGCCCTGCCTGTGTATTTCCATATAAGCCAGGATTGCTAAGATTATAGCGGTAGCCTGCTAATTTAGGATTAGTGAAGTTATTGATGGTGCTAGAAATCCCTAAACCAGATGCCTTGTCTTGGTCATACCATGTTAAATAATCATCGCAGTGATACTGGTTATTATAACAATGGATAGCGCAACAATTAATTCCCACCATTTTATTGTCCAGCATATATTTATCAATTTTTAACTCAACGCGATGTGATTTATCTAACACCTTCAACCATGAAAGTGTTGTTTCAAGGTATTGATCATAAGGGGTGCTACCAAAGCGTCCATCACGCTGATCCCATATCTGCTGCATCCATTGCCATGCGATGCGAATATCTTCTAAATTACCTGCTTGAATACTAAAATGTTCTGCCTTCTTTAATTTTCTGCGTAAATCTTTTTTTCGTGATGCCGAGAGAGACTGCCAATATTGCTTTAATGGTAGTGCATATAAACTTGCAGTCATGTGTTGTTGGGTAAAAGGAAAATCGGCGATCACATCAGAATCAAAATAGGGTTGTGCGATGTTTTTGAGTATATTTTCAGCACCTGGCGTATAGGTAGGGCTGACAGGTGGAGAGTTTGGCATTGAGGCAATATAGCTTAATATATTATCGCCATGTGAGGTACGATAATAATAAGCCACGGGTAAATAGCCACAAACCTCACCTTTATTATTATAAACAATTCGTAAGTGACTCTGCCTCATATCGGAGTAACGAAACATCTCCTCTATGAGTAAAATATCAGCATACAGGTTGCCATTATCAAGCTGTTTGATTATTTGTAATTCTTCTTTATACATTGTTGCTATTATAAGATTTTTAGGCTGTTTGGGCTACACTGCTATAGTTTTTCACATAAATAATTGCACCCTTCGACTCCGCTCAGGGTACAGCTCCCTGAGCGGAGTCGAAGGGTGCGGAAATTTAATAAATGAATATCTATAGTTGCATTTAATTTCGTAGCTTAACGATTTTTAAAAATGACATAAAATGGAGAATATTATGAGGATATTGAGAACGCTGAGCATTGCAGCATTACTATTGTTAAGCACAATGTCAGTTGCTCATGCAGATGCTGCAAGCATTATGGGAGGTTTTCTCAGTGGCTTTTTCATCCTATAACAGCTCTGGATCATATTGTTGAAATGGTAGCAGTAGGTTTATAGGGCGTTTTTCTAGGTCGCCCTTCAATTTAGATTTTGCCAATTGTATTTCCATTGGTTATGGCTTTTGATAGTGCGCTAAGTGTTGTCGGTATAATGTCTTGAGGCTACCAATTTAAGCTGGGACACTCCATAAATTCAAAGGCTTATTAAATTTTCGTTTTTTCCCTTTCCGAGACAAAGGAAGTTCTCCCATTTGCTTATCTATCTATCCATTCATTTAAGTACATTTGGACTACCAGTTTAAGGCAGAAACATTAACTGTCCCGCCTTAAATTGGTAGCCCCATTACCCTTAGAGCACGTCTGCCACGCATTGTAAATCCTCCTTTATGCCATCCGTATCTAATAGGACAATTACGAGTATGTGAATGATTACGCGCACCATGATGTTTATGTTTTACCACTTTAGTATAGCGCTAGATAGCGGGGTGGCACTTGAAAAGCTGAAGTTTTCAGCCCTCAGGAATGAAAGCTTCAGCTTTGTTTCTAGATAATAAAAATATTAACGCCGATCCCCCATCACAATATCCCCCAACATACCCAATGCTGATCCTTCACCAACATCTTTGCCCCCACCTTGAGGAGCTGCAGATAACATACGACCCGCTAGACGGGAGAAGGGCAGTGACTGCACCCAAATACGCCCAGGTCCTTGCAGTTTAGCAAAGAAAAATCCTTCACCACCAAATAAGCCTGTTTTAATTCCGCCTGCTTGTTCGATGTCAAAATGTACATTCGGTTCCATTGCAACTAAACAGCCTGTATCCAGATGTAATGTTTCACCTGCTTTCAGCTCGATTTCTTTTAACATGCCACCTGCATGAATAAAGGCTAAACCATCCCCTTCCAGCTTTTGCATAATAAAACCCTCACCACCAAATAATCCTGTAAGAATTTTTTTCTGAAAGTGAATGCCAATCGCAACACCTTTAGCAGCGCATAGAAAACAGTCTTTTTGACAAATGATTCTACCGCCCATTTTAGCCAAGTTAACGGGGATAATTCGCCCAGGGTAGGGGGCTGCAAAGGCAACTGTCGCCTTGCCAACCCCTGTATGAGTGAAAACGGTTGTAAAGAGACTTTCGCCTGTAATAAGGCGCTTACCTGCTCCCACCAATTTACCAAAGAAACCGCCAGAGTCTTCTTGTGAACCTGAGCCATCGCCAAAGATGGTATCCATCACAATATGACTATTTTTATACATCATCGAACCCGCTTCAGCGATAGCGCTTTCCTCAGGGTCAAGTTCTATTTCAACATACTGGATGTCTTCGCCAAAAATTTTATAGTCAATCTCATCTGCACGCATGGTTTTTCCCCCCGTCACGCGTGAGGGGGGCGCTGATGCTCTGCTTAAAAACGGATTTTTCCTGCCTGTTAATTCGTTAATGGATATAATAGGTTGCCAGTCACTAAAACCTTCCTTCCAAGCAACGCCATTAATATTCTTTTTAGCATATTCACGTGCTTCATCCTCAGAAATAGGGCCTATTTTTTTGCCATCGTCGTAGTCTAAAAACCATTTATTGCTCATGCTAGTTTTTCCTTTTTGTATTTTTATAGGTTGGTGTTAGATTTATTCTTTTTTTGCTATTTTCTGCATATTGATAATTTTATCATGTAATACCTGCTTGTTAGTTAGCTACCCAGCCTATCGTCTTGCGGAAAAGTCATATTTTTAGTGCGAGTAGCGAGTGCTAGCAACATGAATTGATTATTGTTTGCTTGAGAGTGATATTGCCATGTTATCTGCAAGGGTATACTAGCTATCCGCTAGATATTTACTGTGATTTATGTCACAAAAATATCTTTTTTTTTGATCGGCTCGTCAAAAGGTATCTTTAGGAAGTTCCAAGCAATGATTTTAGCCATCTTACTTGCCCCTTTGCTTCCTGCTTGAATCATCTCAATCGTTGCGTAGAGCAACTATGCGTTTCTTGAGATGCTCCAATCAGGAACAAAAAATCAGCGCAATAGAGGTAAATTCATTACTTGGAACTTCCTTACTAAGATGAATATTGAAAGTTTCTGTTTATAACGGATTCTGTTGGTACTGTAAATTTCATCGCAGTTAATGGGTAAATCACCTATTTTTAGCTATGTTAAATCATAAAAACTAACGTAACTTTCTGGTATAAAAGTATTAATCTATAATAAGAGTCACCAACAGAATTCGTTATAAACAGGTTTTTTTTAATCAATAATAGTTGTAATGGTCTGATAAACCTAGAAGTAATTAAAGCCTATAGTACTCAAAAAAAATAGGATAGAAAAATAACCGATATAAAAATGCCAATAATTCAGGCTATTTTACAAACTTTTTACAATCCTATTACACAATGCTCACTTAAACTAAATCCTTAAATACTATTATTTAGTCTTTACAAACGAGGAGAACATAATGAAATCAATACTAAAAAAATGTTTAAGCGTAGCAGCTATTATTGCGATGACCGTTACTTCTGCACAAGCAAAACAGGTTATCTTAAAAGCAGAGCTAGCAAGCCCTGTTATTGCCGCAGGATTGAAGCAAACTACGTTTATTAAAGTCGGATTGACGGGTTTTAAACTTGATAATAAAGCAGATCGCACCCCCGCAAATATTGCTATTGTGCTGGATAAATCAGGCTCTATGAGCGGCAATAAAATTATCAATGCCAAACAAGCGGCGCGCATGGCAGTGGGTTTATTGAATAAAAATGATATTGTGTCCATTATCAGCTACGACAGCACCGTTAATGTGCTGGTGCCAGCGACTAAAGTAACCGATAAAGGCAGTATTTATACAGCAATTGATCGTATGGGAGCTAGTGGTGGCACGGCGTTATTTGCAGGTGTCAGCAAAGGCGCGGCGGAAGTACGAAAATTCTTAAGTAAGGATCGTATTAATCGCGTTATTTTACTGTCAGATGGACAAGCTAATGTAGGGCCAAGCTCGCCAACCGAACTGGGATCATTAGGTGCATCACTTAGCAAGGATGGCATGACGGTCACCACCATTGGCTTAGGAACAGGCTATAATGAAGACCTTATGGCAAGTCTAGCAGGCTATAGCGATGGCAATCACGCCTTTGTAAAAAATGCCGAAGATTTAGCGCAAGTATTTCAATATGAATTTGGTGATGTGCTTTCAGTGGTTGCGCAGGATGTTAAAGTGATTATCCAGTGTCAAGACGGTATTAGACCGATTCGTGTTTTAGGTCGTGAAGCCAGTATTTTAGGTCAAACCATTACCACTACGATGAGTCAGCTTTATAGTGAGCAGGAAAAATATGTAATGGTTGAAGTTGAAGTCCCTGCGGGTAAAGTTAATGAGAAAAAGGCATTAGCTGAGGTACAGGTTAGTTATCAAAATATGCATAGCAAACAAAAAAATCAACTAACATCGAGTTTACAACTTGCTTATAGCGACTCAGCTCATAAGATTAAGCGCGCATTGAATAAAGGAGTTATCAAATCAGCCACCAAGCAAATTGCCAATGAAACTAGTAAAAAGGCATTAAGCTTACGCGACCAAGGGAAAGGTGAAGCGGCGCGTCTACTTTTAAAAGAAAGCTCTAACTTTATTAGTGGTCAAGCGGCTTTATTAGAAGGCAAAGATAAACGTGAGCTAGAGGTATTTAGTAGCGAAGTTTCTATGGATGCTGATACTATTGTTAAAGAGAAAGACTGGAATGCTAATCGTAAGAATTTTAAAGCAAAGCAGTATAAGCTTGATAAGCAGCAGTCTTATTGAGTTGCTTTTAACTTTTTTTTTGTGTTTTTCTAGATGTAGGTTGGGTTAGATTTTATTGCTTAGCAATAAAACGTAACCCGACAAAGGGAGTACTATGAAAGTGTCGGGTTACGTTATCTCGCTACGCTCGATAAGCTAACCCGACCTACAAAATAGGCGAACCCTGCCTTAAATAGGTGTCCAAAAATAATTATTTTATGAGTGTTATTTATGAGTGCTAATCATATAAAAAGTATTAATATAAAAAAATTCAAATGCTTTGAAAATTTTAAGATGGATAGTTTTAAGCGTGTTAATTTAATTGGTGGCAAAAACAACACAGGTAAGACAACATTATTGGAAGCGTTCTTTTTAACATGCGATATTTCTTCTATGTTTGAAAATTATTCACATGATTATTGCGAGGCTAAAACAACAAATAATAATGACTTAAAGAAACGAGCAGATGAGTTATTAAATTTTAAAATAATAAAAAATATTCTAATTATCAAGCAAAATAGAGAAAGAATCAATTTTTTCACTCAATGGTTACGCGAAGAAGTAGATTTGACATCACTTGGCTCCATTAATATTACTGCAAATAAAGAGTACAAACTAGTATCACTAGGAAGCTCATTTACTATAGAGTATTTATTAAAAGATATTACAATCTCCAAGAAAGAAATTTCTGCAAATCATATTGTAAAATACAGTAGCAATAATTATTACTATAAAATATACAAAAAAAACCACCTCCCTATT
>DRMS01000334.1 GCA_011322515.1 Leucothrix mucor | reverse complement strand
TCCCGCCTTAAACTGGTAGCCGTATTAATCTATGATAAGAGTCACCAACAGAATCCGTTATAAACAGGAATGCTCGATATGCATTCCTACGCTAGAGCGATGGGAACGAGGGTTAGCAAACAGAATATAAAGGGGAAGATCCTTTGCTTTGCAAAATTTGCCAAAAAACGGCATCCTTGTATATCCAAAAAGTAGGTTGCACTTTGAAGGGTTTAAGGAAGCTCCAAGCAATAATTTTCTCCATCTTACTTGCCCTTTTGCCCCTGCTTGAATCATCTCAATCGTTGCGTAAAGCAACTATGCACCTCTTGAGATACTCCAATCAGGAACAAAAAATCAGCGCAATATAGGTAAAGTCATTACTTGAAACTGCCTAATGTTGGGGTGAAAAATTTTCAACATGGCATAACATGTTGATTTATATCTTTTTAAAATTTAATTAAAAAATTCGCTACCGTTTAGATTTGGCAAAGGCATCGTATATTAGTCCGTACGGCTAGTCACTTCTAATAAATGATAACCAAACTGAGTTTTTACAGGACCTTGAACCTCATTAACAGGAGCGCTAAAAACAACTTTATCAAACTCAGGAACCATTTGACCTGGACCAAACGATCCTAGATCACCTCCTTGTGCGCTTGACGGACAACTTGAGTTAGCTTTAGCAACCTCTGCAAAGTCTTTGCCATCTACAATCTGTTGCTTTAATTCATTACATTTTTCTTCACTGTCTACGAGTATGTGACGTGCTACGGCTTCTGCCATTTTGTATTCTCCATTAGTTAAGGAAGTTCCAAGCAATAATTCTACCCGCTTACTTGCCCTTTTGCCTCTGCTTGAATCCTATCAATTGCTCCATAGAGCGACTATGCACCTCTTGATATACTCCAATCAGAAACAAAAAATCTGCATAACAGGGGTAGATTCATTACTTGAAACTTCCTAAAGGGCATTTAAATCTATGGGTATTGTATTCTTTCTCAAGGTAAATGCTAAATAAATACTCTTAATAGCAACGCTCATATGGAGTTTATGAAATACAGAAAAACAACATCCTTTCACAATTGATCTCTACTGATAATTATCTATCATTATTGCTTATTTGACCGCTATCAACGGTCTATTGTCTTGCCTTATCAGGTGATGATGATCCTAAATGGAAGCCTGATCAGTATCAATATGAAAACGTTGTTTGTAAGCTCTGCTTTTATTTCCCTAGCATCAAGCTGTTAGATTACCAGCAGAAGAACTTAAAGCAGAGTAAAAAACCCATTTGCTATTAAGTACTACCCACTGATTCGTTTAGGAAGTGACTACCAGCTTAAAGCGGGACAGTTAATGTTTCTGCCTATTCACCCGCACCCTTCGACAAGCTCAGGAAGCGGTGTCCTGAGTCTACCGAAGGGCTAGTTCCCTGAGCTTGTCGAAGGGTGTGGGTTGTTTGCTATGACGTTACTTGCCCCGCCTTAAGTTGGTAGCCGTTTAGGAAGTTCCAAGGAGGGTTGATTTAGGACAATGCAAATCAACACCCGCAGGGACATTACTCCGTATTTGTATCTAAATAAATGCTCTTAATAGTAAAGCAATAATAATTACAATGACCGCAGCTGTGAGAAACTCTTGAATCGTCCATTCATCTGTTTTTTCAGGTTCAGGTGGTGGAATTTCATCCTCTGCCGCTTGCTTAGCAGCATTATCACGCAAAATATTGATATGATCATTAATAGGCAAGGCTTCTAGACCTTTATACTCTGCCTCTCCGCCACGCATATTGATCAGTGGAATTAACAAATCTATATTTGCTCTAGCAACCAAAGCATTCTGTATTCCTGGACGAAGAAATTTTTCATCCCATGCATTAAGATCAACCTTGCCCATTTCAACTAATTTGGCAAAAGCTTCCTTCATTTTATCATTTTCTGGCTTTACATTACCCTTTTCAATAGCCTCAACGAATGCATTATGTTCTTTATTTTTAGCTATATTTCCACAATGTAAACGATATAAATTTTCTGTACTTTTTTCTAATAGGTCACGATTTCTTGTTAAAGCTGTCTGAAGCTCAAGTACTTTTGCACCATTCGCAGGTTTGGTCAGTCTTACCTTATATTCATGCCCACGCAATACAACTTCTAGACCTGAGGCATTAACTAATACCTCATCCCTTGGAGCCGCTGCCAGCATTTGTTTTAGTGTTTCTTCGTCAATGCTTTCGTCCTCACCTCCCTTACTAGCGTTATCTGCTTTTGCTTCGTTACGGTTTACTTCTTTTTTATTAGCTTCCTCTGCGGCAAGCTCTTCTTCTTTATTAATTTTCTTTGCTGTAACTGCTTTTTTCTCCCCCCCCTTCTTTAATTTTGTTTTTCTAGCGACACGGGTAAATGGATAGCGAGCTGCTTTTGCGGCGATTCGTATTAAAGATCTCATTATGGGCATTCCACGGAGGTAATTATTTCTTTATTCAATTGAATGGCAGTGAGTTTATGATTCCAGACACAGCCTGTATCAAGAGCGATTACATTTTCATCCTGATAAAAACCAAGGCTAGACCAGTGACCAAAAATAACCTTAACAGGTAGCGGTTTTCTGATGGGGCAAAGAAACCAAGGCATCAAATTGGGGTATTTATCCTTCCTTTCAAAAGGATTTTTTTTGTGATGAAAATCAAGCGCCCCTTTCGCCTTACTATACCGCATACGTACAAAACTGTTCAAACTATAACGATATCGTTTGTATGATTTTAGGTCATTTTTCCATTTTGCGGGTTTATTTCCGTAAATTTCTTGTAGCCATAAGTCTGCATGATTACCGCGCAAAGGAATCTGTATCTCCTCAGCACAGGATATTGCCTGTTCAAGTGTCCAAGAGGGAGAAATACCTGCATGCGCCATGCAATAACCAAGCGTCTTATCAACATGCAAAAAAGGTCTGTTGCGAAGCCAATCGATAAGCTCTTCACGGTCAGGCGCAGAGAAAATAGGTTTTAATGTTTTATGCGGTTTAAACAAGCCGTAATGACTGGCAATCAAGGATATATCATGATTACCCAGCACACTGATCGCTGACTTATCCAGCGCTTTGATAAAACGTAATACTTCGAGTGACTGTTTGCCGCGACTAACCAAATCACCTGCTATCCATAGCGTATCCTTTTCTGGAGTAAATTTTATTTTATCGAGTAATCGTCTAAAAGGATCATAGCATCCTTGAATGTCGCCAATTGCGTATATTGCCATATGTACTATTTTACCTTATTAGTCTCACCACAACGATAAAAATGTTTTTACATATTATGCAGAATATGTATACTGACAAGCGGTGTATATATCAAAAATAAGACAATGAAGTCGAAAATACACAGTTTTTAGGGGATTTATCATGGCAGTCGCACTACCAAAGTATGCGGTGACAGCAGACGATGTCGCCACTCAATTGTATGACCATTTAAGAAGTACCTTAGCGAGTAACTACAAAATAATTCAACACTTGTCTACCGAGGGTCTTCCTGCGGGAACATTATTTTGTTTGCAGCAAGAAAATAGATCATTATTGGTCTTTATTTGTAGTGATGATTCACAACCGCAGTATTTATCTCACCTTGATACTAAAAAAATACTCGCACATAAAACAGAATCATTACACAAGCTAATGCGCTTTCAACAGGCACTTTTTCCTGAAAAATTGCACACTCACGCCGATGTTTTAGCGCCCTTAATTGTTATTTTACCGCAGGGAATAAAAGCCAATACACGCCTACAATTAGCATCATCTGGTTTGCGGCTCTTTGGTCATGACGCACTCAGTCCACCGTTATTTTTAGATTTGGTTCATCAATATCTCGGTCTAGCTATGTCTAACTATGCGCTTGACTATATGCGTAGCCGTTTTAGCCCTGAATCTACGCTTCCAAAAAGTCACTCACTGCATCGTGCTAAAAATCAATCAAAACCACCGTTAGCACAATTTTTACTAAGTGAAGAGCAAGAATTTGCGCTAAAACAAGATTTAGTCTTAAAAACAAGCTCAACTATACCTCATCAATACAATCTACGCCTAATTCATGGCGCAGCGGGTAGCGGTAAATCATTAATTTTATTACACCGTGCAAAACTACTGCGTGAGCTATATCCTGATAAAAAAGTACTCGTTCTAACCCATAATAAAGCGATTAATCACTATCTAAGATCACGCTATAAAGACCTCTTCCAGTATCAAGAAAATGAATGCCAGCCCTTTATGGAATGGTGTCTGCGTCAATGGAAGTGGACACGCCGCTTTGTCTATGAAGATGATGTGATGGATGTTCTGGTACAAATATTAGAACGTCACTTTAAAGGAACCTCCTTTACTAAACACTTATTTTTGCGTGAAATTAATTTTATTAAAGACCGTCTGATTTTTACCGAAGCCGATTATTTGAGAGTGGATCGTTCGGGGCAAGCCTATTCCTTAGGTGAGGAAATGCGCGAACGCCTATGGCACGCAGTATTAGACTTTGATGCTGAGCTAAATGCGCGTCATATCATGCTCTGGGCTGATTTACCGCGCCAATTATGGCGTGATATGCAGGATGGCAAGATAAATATAGAGCAATATGATCATGTACTTGTCGATGAAGCGCAATACTTTGCGCCTATTTGGTTTGCGTTGATTAAAAAAGCAATCAAACCCGAGACAGGACAGCTCTTTATGGTAGCTGATCCCGATCAAGGCTTTCTAAACCGCAATCTAAGCTGGAAAGAAACAGGCATTGATCTACGTAATCGTACCTTCCGATTGCAAAAAAACTATCGCTCAAATCCTATTATCTTAAAAGTTGCGGATGACTTTCGCTTTAATCGCTTACCTGACGAAGCGGATCATATGCTAGTAGACATATCGTGCAATGGCGTTCCACCAGCGGACTGTATCGCCCCAACGCTACTGCATTTTCATAATAAAAAAGATGAGAAAAACCGCTTACTAAGCGAGATTCATAAGCTATTGCAACAAGGTGTCGCAGCGCAGGATATTCTTATCCTAGATGCTGCCAGTTTTAATGTGCGCCCCTTGCTACAAACAGTAAAAAACGCTCTTGGAACACCAGCCTGTATTTTAACCGATCCCTATTGGAATGAAGATGCATTACGGATTTGTGAGCTAGAGGCCGCAACAGGCATTGAAAGCCCGATTGTCTTTATCACAGGTTTACAGGCGCTATTTGATAAAGAAAATAGTGCAAAAATTGGTGATCGTGAGCGACATACATTAGCAATAGAAAATACTCGTAAGCTGTATATGGGAATGACGCGTGCCAGCCAAAAACTTGTTTTGCTTCTGACATCTGACACGATCCCCAACTCACTGCAACTAAAGGAAATGCTGATACCGACAACAGCATCGCCTAAAAAAGAATCTACTCCCGTGCGTTATTTACACACCTAAAGTGAATATTAGGCTATCCATTTTAGATGGAACAGCCTCCTATAGACGTTCACTTATTAAATTCGGCTACCAGTTTAAGGCGGGGCAGTTAATGTTTTTGCCTATTCACCCGCACCCTTCGACAAGCTCAGGAAGCGGTGTCCTGAGTCTACTACCGAAGGGCTAGTTCCCTGAGCTTGTCGAAGGGTTCGGGTTATTTGCCATGACGTGACTTGTCCCACCTATAAGTTGGTAGCCTTAAATTCTATCTTGATGACTAAGGAAGTTAATAAAACTACTTCACACTGCCTTCACCAATTCAAAAACAATAGCCCACCCGCCCTGAGAGGACATAAAGAACATAAAGTATTGTATCATCAATAGGTTATATAATAGACAAGCCGCGCTCTAAATCATGCTTAATGTCATCATTATTTTCCAAACCAATAGATACTCTGATTAATCCATCTGTAATCCCCGTTCTCTCACGTTGCTGAGGATCTATACGCCCATGCGTTGTTGATGCAGGATGAGTAATGGTTGTTTTGGTATCACCTAGATTAGCCGTAATGGATAGCATTTTAGTTTGATCTATTACCTTCCACCCCGCCTCTTTCCCACCGATCACTTCAAATGAAAGTACACCACCAAAACCAGATTGTTGCCTTTTAATCAGCTCATATTGAGGATGCGAGCTTAAACCAGGATAATTGACTTTGCTAACCTTGGGATGCTCATCCAGCCATGTTGCAATCGCTAATGCATTATCACAGTGTGCTTTCATTCTTATACTTAGCGTTTCTAATCCTTTTAAAAACACCCATGCATTGAATGGGCTCATTGCCACGCCACCTGTTCGCAAGACACCAAACACATCTTCGCCCACTAATTTTTTATTGCCAACAACCGCTCCCCCTAAACATCGCCCCTGCCCATCCAAATATTTAGTTGCAGAATGCACTACAATATCGGCACCTAACGCTAGTGGACGTTGCAAGGCTGGAGTACAGAAGCAGTTATCAATCACTAGCAACGTATCATTTTCATGTGCTATATCCGCTAATGCACGAATATCAACAACATCGGTCACGGGATTAGAAGGGGTCTCTGCAAAGAAAAGGCGGGTATTATCACGCATCGCATTTTTCCATTGATCTAAACTCACCAGATCAACAAAATCAATATCAACACCAAATTTCTTTAGATAATGATTAAAAAAGACAGTCGTTGTACCAAAGATAGCACTTGAACAGACAATATGATCCCCTGCTTTTAACAAACCCATCATCACTGCCAAAATGGCAGACATACCCGATGAGGTTGCCACACAACTCTCTCCCCCTTCCAACGCCGCCAATCTTTCTTGAAAAACTCGTACTGTCGGATTCGTTAGGCGTGAATAAATATTGCCAGGTTCTTCACCACTGAAACGAGCCGCTGCTTCTGCGGCACTTTTAAAGGTATAGCTGGAGGTAGGAAAAATAGCTTCCGAATGCTCTTGTTCATTGGTATGAGTATGACCTGTGCGGATGGCTAAGGTATCAAAGTGAAATTCATTCATTATTTTTTATTTCCTTGCAGGCACAAAAAAGCCTGCTATGTTAGAGACTAAAGCAGGCTTTTATTTAATATAAACTCCTCTTTAGCTGTATTTATTATGCGCCCGCAATCTGAATCAAATCGGCGCATTGAATTTGAAGCTTAGGAAAAAATATCCATTAGGTCAAATTAATTGTCTTTACGATAAGGAAGTTTCAAGCAATAAATTTACCACTATTGCGCTGATTTTTTGCTCCTGATTGGAGTATATCAAGAGGCGCATAGTCGCTCTACGCAACGATTGATATGATTCAAGAAGGATAAAAGGGCAAGTAAGATTGCTAAATTCATTGCTTGGAACTTCCTAAGCTCCAACGCTACGTTTTCTTAATATAGCAACGATCATTAATAATAAAAGCAATTGAAACAACATAGCACCACCACCTTTTTTAGAAGGTTCTACAGGTGTAACTGGCGCATTAAAACGCTCCTTGCTCGTATTATCCAACTGTCTTAAATAATTAGCCAAATGTTTGATTTCATTATTAGTCAGCGTGGTGGTCGTATTATTAGCACGAATTGCATCTTCAAGTGTTTTGGCAGAACCATCATGTAAATAAGGAGCTGTTTGCCATACACCGAGTAAAGTAGGTGTATTTAAGCCATCCAGTGTTTTATTTAAACGTTTACCCGTACTTGCTTTTATGGTGCCAATATCATGACGCACATTGGGAGCGCTATCAGTAAAGTACTTGCCAGAATGGCAGGCAACACAGCCTTTACTACTAAAGAGTTCCTTGCCAAGTTTTGCTGAACTGGTCAAAGAACCATCCTGATTACGATAAGGACTTGCAGGTGTTTTTCTTAGTGAATCAACATAATTTGCCAGATCATCCAATGGCTGACTCACTCCCGTTTTCATGGGACCTTCCGCCGCCGCAAGGCGTTGATAATCAGTATCATTCATTAAACCAATACCGCCTGATAATCCACGAATTTGTATTTCAAAATCCTGCACTTCATCAAAGTTACCACTCCAGTGCAACATGCCCTGCTCTCCACCGCCATGTCCCAATAAAGAAATGGTATTACGCAGTCCTTCGCCAAAACCACTTAGATCCCATGTACGTCCATCGCTGCGCCCCCCATTATGACAACCTGCACAGCTTGAGTATTGCTCTTTTGCTAGGCGTTGATCAAATGAGTCATAGAATAATTGTTTGCCTCGTAAAACAGTCGGTGTTAGTGCCTCTGTTTGAACAGTCTTTAACGTTGCTTTTAATGGCACATCACTGGATTGGGAATAAATTAGCTTAAATAAATCATAGACAGTAATGCTTCGATCCATAAAATTATGGCTAAATAGTGTTAACCCATCATCTGAAATAGCCAAACCTTGTGGTGCGCGCTCTGTCCGTATTTTAAAGAGTGATTCACGGTTGTAAGCATCAATTACTTCTATCTCACGGCTACCTTCTAATGCGACAAATAAATAACTGCCATATTTGCCAAAAATAGCTGCACTAGCAATACCTCCGTTATCGTGGTCAAAACGAGACGATAGTTCTTCCTTACCCGTATCTAGATTTATTTTAGAGCTAATACTTCTGACTGCACTATCAAAAGTAAGATCTTGCCCGTCACGCATTTTACCTCGCTTGATATTATCCTGTTTAGATGGAACCCATGCGGAATGACCATCAGGAGAAATAGCAACTGCACCAAGATAATTAGGGATTCCCCGTGCACTTTTTTCAGAATCTACTCGGTTACTATGTTTTAGGATAATTTTATCTTTTAAGGTAAAACTATGTGTATCGACAACCAATACCTCACCACCATAATACACACCATTGACTTCTGTTTTAGGTGCAATGGTTGCCTCATCTGGCACAGCAGGGGTGATATAGCGCGAGATATAAAGAAGACTTTCAGCGGCATTAATGCTGATATGACGTGGGTTTGCACCTAGTTTTAGTGTGCTAACAATAGTGTGCTTATTGCTATCTATTTTAGCTAAAACCCCCGATGCTTCGAGTACGACATAAGCCATCTTACTCTTTTTAGAAAAAACGATGCCGTAGGGTTGTGATGCATAGGGAAGCTTAATCGTTTTAATGACCTTTTTCTGGTTCGTATCAATAATACTGATTGAATGGGAGCTTTTATTGGTTACCCATAGCTTTCCATCAGGCGCAAAGACTAATGCTCTTGGGTTTTTTCCTACGGGTATTTCAGCTATTTTAGCAAGCGTTGATGCATTAAATCCACTCACTGAATTATTATCAGGATTTACATTCCAAGTCTCACCGTGACCAAGTTTTTTAGTATAAATAATAGCTGATGATGATGATGGTTTTCCTTCTGTATGTGGCAAGTAAATCACTTGCACAAACTGACTACTTGCTTCGTTACCTTTAGAGTCTCTTACGGTTAGCGTAATCGTATAACTGCCAGCCGATGCAAAGCGATGATGACCACGCTTTGGATCAGTATAAGCAGTCTCAGGCGAACCATCACCAAAATTCCATTTATACTGGACATGCTCGCCACCATTACTCCCCACAGGATATGAAACCAATTCATTAACAGATCGAGGAGATTTCATTAATTGACGGGCTTTAAGCTCACCTGTAATATCCCAAGAGAAGGCTTTCTCAGCTTTGTTGCTTTTATTATCAGTTACCTTGATCATGACAGTATAAGAGCCAAGAATAGAAGGTGTTCCAGAAATTACACCTGTATTACTATTGATATTTAAACCATTAGGCAACCCGCTCGCAGAAAATACAATAGGATCTCCATTAGCATCATTGGCAATTATATTAAGACTAACAAAATCATTGTAAACACTCGTTTGGTTTTGAACTAAACCAATAACAGGTGCAATATTGCTAAGTGGATTTTGTACCAGCAATTCATCACTGATAGATTGCCTAGTAAGTGATGAACTAGAATAAGACAGATCCAACTCAGGTGCATTATTATTAACAAAATATTCAATAACGATCTTATGCTCACCTTTATCTAAATAAACACGAGCAGATAATTCCTTTCGCCCATGCATTCCATCATTATTAATTAGTACCTGCCCATCAATAATTAAACGGCTACCATTAACTGATTTAAGATAAAACTGATAATCATCGTCTTTAGCAATAATCATTCTCGCCGATAAACGTGCCGCAAATTGTTTTTGGGTAATGGTTGTAGGAGAGGTAAAATTATTAGCACCCCCTTGGGAGAGTATTTCAGCATTGTCCGCAAGATCGTTAAAATCTGGCAGTAGACTCCATTCTCCTTGATATGCATCATAAGAAACGCCACGAATTTTACCGCGTGTATAGATATTCCACATTAGTAAGATTTCGCTTTGTTCCCCAGCCAAGCTATATTTTATTGTGCTTCGATACAGACCTCCTTTATTTGCCACGCCAGAAATCAAACCTGTCTGCGTATCAATAACTAGACCCTGTGGTAAGTTATCAGCACTAAATTGCCCATTACTAGCATGATTAACAGTTATTTTTAATGATACCTGAGAACCCAGCAAATGAGCTTGCGCATCAGGCTGTTCAATCGCTAAAGCATCTTGTAGTGCCACATGTATTATCTTGGCACTAGAAGGCACACCTTTTTGGTTAATAGCAAATAACATCCAGTATCCAGGTGTTAGAATATTTCTATTCGCATGTGCGGTAAGTCTATATTGCCCATGACCTAATGACTTAAAGGCAGGTGCTAGATAACGCAGACCAGAATTAACAGCATGCGTTGTTGCAGACATTTTGATAAGTGAGAATTTTTTAATATCAGCATCACTTTGTAACGTAAATTGCTGACCATTTTTAATACTCTTTGGCGCTACTGTAATACGGGGTCGATCTGCTAATGAACCATCCGACTTAAATAAATACCCAGGGCTATACATCTGCGCATTCATATGATCAGCAATACAATTACACAGTCCGCCACCTGCGGATAAAACCCTGCCATCGGACATTAATAAGGCAATGGAATGGTAATTTCGTGGCACTGAAATCTCTGCACCTTCGCGCCATTTTTTGGTCTGCGGATTCCAGATTTCAATCGGCAAAACACTATCTTTATCTGCAAATTTTATCCCTGATTTATTCCCCCCTACTACTAAAACCTCACCCGTGGGAAGCATTACACCATTATGAAATTTTCGAGGATATTTCATTGCGTCAATAGAAGTCACTTTTGGTATAGTGCTATTGATATCGATCAACATGGATTTATTAGAACTTTTCTTATTAAGCCCAGATATTGCCCCGCCAGCAACGAGAAGTTTGCCCTCATCATACATAACGGTGGTACCATGCTTTGGATACCAGTCACGATTTTCAGTGCCAACTTGCAGTATATTTCCCAGATTTTTAGTGCTGATATTATGCATTAATGGCGTAGGCCCCGAATGAAATACATAGCCTAGCGGAGCAACATGCAATAATGGCCACCACTCTCTTTCATAATAATTTTTATAGCGCAAAATGGGACCCGCCAGATCAACACCTGTTAATACTTTCCAACCTGTTTTCTCATTCCAAACCTCAGGATAGCGTCCACCACTAGACCCTAATGCGGAGAATATTTCACCAGAGGGTAAAGAGACGTTGGTTGGATACCAGCGCCCACGATTCATATCGTCAAGACGTGTCCATGCGTTGTTTTTGAAATCAAACACGCTACTTGTTTTTACATGATTATTACCGCCACTCACAAATAAGCGTCCATCTTCTAGCAACGAAAGATGCGCGGCAAATAGATCTTGATAGGAATTATTAACTTCAATAAAGCGGTTGGTTATGGGGTTCCAAGTTGAAGCATAGGTAAATTCTGTTCCTTGCGGAAAGCTGGTTTTTTTATTAGAGGACCAAGTTACAACACGACCATCTGGCAAATTTGACGCCGACACTGCTACATGCGGCCAATCAATCACATCACTCCAACGCCCTTCTTTTTTAGCATCTTCAGGACGTTTAGCGTAACGGTGCCGTCTTGAGGGGGTAAAAGCAGGATAGTCTTTGGCAAGTTCAGCCCAATAAGCATCTTCTTTAGCGTGGAAAGCATCTGATCCAATATGGGCAAAAAGATTGCCCGATAAAAGCAGGGAGAAAACTAATAGCAGTACAGTTATCTGTTTCATTTTGATGAGGGGGTAATTAGTTACAAATAGTAGCCACCAAAGTTAAGCAAGAGAACATATAATATGTTATTAATTCAAATATTTACTTTAATTCAGCAGTCAAAACAGCAAGAGGAATCAAGATTATTTATAACGGGAATTAATCCTAAGCCCTAAATTAGAACACTCTAATACTATAGACTAACTATTGACTTATTTTCAATAATATTACAGACAAAAGTACTAGTTTTATACCTAGGACTCCTTCTTTTTCTTAGCCGCTGCTTCTACTTTAGCTGCTTTTTCCTTCTCTTTTTTTGCTTTCAATCGACGCTTTCTAGCCAGCATATTACGTCGTAAGCGTGCTTTTTCAGCCTTTTTAGCTTTGGCTTTTTCTTCACGTTTTTTCTTTGCTTCTTCCTGTTTTGGGGTTAGTTTTTTCTCCTTTGAAGGCGCTTTTTTACCTGCCTTTTTCTTACCTCGTCCTTTACGCTCTGGAGCTTTTGCCAATAGTTCTTGACATTCTTCCAGCGTTAAGGTGGTTGGATCGTAGTCCTTTGAAGGCATTTTGGCATTTTTATTACCATCGGTGATATAGGGTCCCCAGCGTCCTTTTAAAATCTGAATACCTTCTTCTTCCCAGCTAGCAATAATGCGATCCAAATCCGCCTGTTTTTTATCGGCAACCAGTTTTAAAGCCCGCTCTGTGGTAATCGTATAAGGATTAATATCTTCATCTTTAGGCAAGGAGACAAACTTGCTACCGTATTTAACATAGGGTCCAAAACGTCCAAAATTGGTGGACATTTTTTCTCCTTCTGGAGTTTCACCTAAATCACGCGGTAGTTGGAACAGTATCATTGCGTCATCAAGTGTTACCGAATCCATTTTTTGACCAGGCATTAGGCTAGCAAATTTTGGCTTTTCTTCATCATCTTTGGTACCGCATTGCACAAAAGGCCCATAACGTCCCATGCGTACAGAAATTGGCTTACCATTTTCAGGATGATTCCCCAAAACACGCGCCTGCATGACTTCTTCGCGGCTTACATTGGCATCTTTATCCACCACTAGCTCATGGAATGGATCCCAGAATTCTCTCAACAGTGGAATCCAATTTTTCTTGCCTAAAGAGACATCATCTAACTGCCCTTCTAAATTAGCGGTAAAATCATAATCAACGTATTTGGTGAAATGCATGGTTAAAAAACGACTAACAATTTTGCCAATATCGGTTGGAAAAAAGCGACGAGTTTCAATTTCTACATATTCACGCGATTGCAGGGTTGAAATAATACTGGCATAGGTTGAAGGACGACCAATATCATACTCTTCCAGCGTTTTAACTAAACTAGCTTCAGAATAACGTGGTGGTGGATCCGTAAAATGCTGATCCGCAGAAATCTCATGCAGGGTTAATACATCACCCTTATCCATTTCAGGCAATATTTTTTCTTTGCTATTATCCTTTGCGCCATCATCCAAGCCTTCCTTATAGACACGCATAAACCCTGCATGATGAATGGAAGAACCCGTAGCACGGAAAAAACTATTATCATTAACCGATAAATCTGCCGAAACCGTATTCATAGTGGCATGAATCATCTGACAGGCAATAGTGCGCTTCCAGATTAAGGAATACAGCTTATATTGCTCATCAGTTAGATGCTTTTTGATTTCGCTTGGTACATGAAAAGCGGAGGTTGGGCGAATCGCTTCATGTGCTTCCTGCGCATTTTTAGATTTGGTTTTAAATTGTCGTGGCTTAGGATTAACAAAATCCTTACCATAACGCTCCACAATTAAGCTACGTATTTCATCTACCGCTTCATTGGCTAATATCACTGAGTCAGTCCGCATATAGGTAATCAGACCAACAGGACCATCACCCAAATCAATGCCTTCATAAAGTTGTTGCGCCACGCTCATGGTGCGCCGTGTATTAAAATACAGTTTTCGTGAGCCTTCCTGTTGCAATGTAGAGGTGGTAAAGGGTGCGGTTGGTTGACGCTTACGCTGTTTCTTTTCTAAACGTGTCACCGTGGCTTTACCATTGGCATCGTTTAACAGCTTTTCTTTGGCTTCAGTTGCATCTTTTTCATTATTAAGATCAAACTGCTTTAATACTTTGCCTTGATAGGTATGTAGCTTGGGTGAGAATTTTTCACCCTTTTTATCCACTAAACCTTGTAGCGTCCAGTATTCTTTTGGGTCAAATGCTTCAATCTCTTCCTCACGCTCGACAATCATACGCAAAGCAGGACTTTGCACTCGTCCTGCGGAGAGACCTGGCTT